>PMHN01000361.1 GCA_003156695.1 Gammaproteobacteria bacterium | reverse complement strand
AATACAAGCAGGCGCACAAGTCGGTCGATGATTTCGGGCGGCAGCTGTCCGCGGTGCAGGCGCATCCACTGGCGCTCGCGAAACAGGTCGGGGACGCGCGCCGCTGCGTCGGGCGTATCGTCGATCACCAATGGCAGCAGAAACGGTTGGTCGTCTGCCATGAGGTGCGTACGGTCGACTGCGAGCTTCCATTCCAGCCGGAAGTAGCCCTCGCTGCGGGTGTTGGTGTTCGACGAAATGAGCGGGATGAAGAGCGCGCATTCGCGGATCTGGCGGCGGATCGAAGCGTCCCACGCGTCTCCGCCACGTAGCTCACTCTGGTCGATCCAGACTTCCATCCCGGCCTGCCGCAGGGTGGCACAGATGCGTTGCGCCGCCTCGGAGTCCTGTGAAGCGTAACTGATGAAAACAGCCGTGGAACCTGCGCTCATGTCATCACGCGAGCTGAGGAGTCAGCATCATAGCGGGCGCCTTGGCACACGTTTGTCGAAGAGCATTCGGGACGCGCGTCTGGTGGCGTGCCACGGCAGAAATCACACGAGATGAGCGCGAGAACGATTTGATAAATAATGAATTGGTTGCCTTTTCAAAATCGCTCGGACTGACAAACCCAATCGTCGAGTGCCGACGACGCGCATTGTAGAACCGTTCGATGTAATCGAGTACGTCAGCCTTGGCTTGATCACGATTGCTATAGACCTTGCGGTTGCACCGCTCGGTCTTCAGGCTCGAGTCTGACTCCCATCAGAGGCCGCAGGGCTCTCTGCAGCCGCATAGGAGGCGATATGGCACGGGCGCGAAAGTCCAACGCACTCATGCTCAGCTTAAGGCGCGATGCAGAAGGTCTGACCCATCCCAAATACCGCCCGGACATAGACGGCTTGCGTGCCGTTGCGGTGCTGTCGGTCGTTGGTTATCACGCCTTTCGAAGCGTGGCGAGGGGTGGTTTCATCGGAGTCGACATCTTTTTCGTCATATCGGGCTTCCTCATCTCCTCGATCATCTTCGGCGGGCTGGAAAGGGACAGTTTCAGTTTCATCGAGTTCTACCGTCGCCGTATAGCGCGCATATTTCCCGCGCTGCTGCTGCTGCTCCTTGCCTGCTATGCGTTCGGTTGGCTCACGCTTCTCCCGTCCGAATACAAGGAGCTCGGCAAGCAGATCGCCGGCGGCGCGGCCTACGTGTCGAACTTCGTCCTGTGGAACGAACACGGATACTTCGACCCAGCAGCCGACGCGAAGCCGCTGCTCCATCTGTGGTCACTGGGCGTAGAGGAGCAGTACTACATCTTCTGGCCGCTCCTGTCGTATGTCGCCTGGAAGCGTCGGTTGAACCTGTTGGCGATCACGCTCGCCATCGCGGCCGTATCCTTCGCCCTCAATGTGGTCGAAGCATCCACCGACAGCGTAGCCGACTTCTATTCTCCGCAGACGCGGTTTTGGGAGTTGCTGGTTGGCTCGGCTCTGGCGTACGGCGTGCTGCATCGAGAACGATGGGCGAGCAACGGCAACGCCGCTCTGACGCAGGCGCGGGCGCTCGTGGGGGCGGCGCTGATCGCAGTCGGTCTCGCGACCATAACGGTGGAGCGGGCGTTTCCCGGCTGGTGGGCTCTGCTGCCAACGGTCGGCACGGCGTTGATCATCTCGGCCGGCCCGACTGCGTGGCTCAATCGCACAGTGCTGTCGAATCGCGTGCTGGTATGGTTTGGCCTGATCAGTTACCCACTGTATCTGTGGCACTGGCCGTTGTTGTCGTTCGCGTACATCATAGAAAGCGGCTTGCCGTCGCGCCCCGTGAGAGTCGTGGCCGTAGCGGCGTCGATCGCATTGGCGTGGTTGACGTACGAGTTGGTCGAGAAGCCGCTCCGTTTCGGCCGATTCAAGCCCGTGAAGGCAGTTGGACTGTTCGCGTCCATGATCGTCGTCGGTGCTCTGGGCTTTGAGTGCTTCGCGACCGACGGCCTTACATCACGCGGTATCGCCAAGTCGACGCGGCAGCTCACGACGGCGATGGCAGACCGGGACAACTACGACCCGCCAAGCCTCAGGGGCCAGCCTGGGGATACCACTAACAGGTTCACCGGCCTCAGTCCGCAGAGCGTGCTGTTCATCGGCGACAGTCTCATGGCGCAGTACTATCCGCGGGTGGCGAAGCTGTACGCGGATCGAGACAAGCTGCCTCGCTACTCGGCGCTCTTCGCGGCGAAGCCGGGCTGCAGACCGATACCCCACGGAGAAGCCGTGAATACGAAGGACTATGGCTGCGATGCATACTATGTCGCGGTCATGCGCACCGCCAAAGACCCGATCTATCGCAAGATCGTCATTTCGGCAAACTGGCAGACCATGTTCTCGGATGAGGTCGGCACGGAGAACCTGTCCGAGTTCACCGCTGATATCAAGGCACTGAAGCGACTCGGAAAGGACATCGTGCTCGTATCGCTGCAACCGCACTCGAGTCTCGACGACCCGCTGCAGCTCGCGAAGCCTTTGAGATTGGCACTGTTTTCGCGCAACGCCCAGCGGATTCCGCAGGATCTGTGGCAGGACAGACCGCAGCTGGAGCGACAGGAGCAGGAGGTGGCAGCCCGGCTCGCAGATCTCGCACGCGCGGTGGGCGCGACGGTGGTCAATCCCGCCGACTACTTCTGCACCTCGGCCAAGTGTCCGGTCGTGGTGGCCGGGAAGCCGCTGTATAGGGACGCATGGCATTTCCGGGCAAGCGTGGCACGAGACTACGCTACCTTCATTGATGTGATCGTTGGTCTGTAGGGAGACGAGATCCTCCAGCGTGCGCCGCCACTCCGCAATGGAATGGAATTCGGACGACCGTGGCCGTCACGCTGTCTGCCCCTGCTCGGCCAGCTGGAGGTCTAGAATNNCGGCGCAACAAAGAGGTTTCGATGCGACGCTCAATCATCATTGCTGTGCTCGGCCTGGCCGGCTGTTCCTCGGAACGCGTCCAGCCAATCGCTCTGCATCAATACATGGTCACTGGGGAGGGGAGGCAGGTCTACGTTAAGGCCACTGAGACCTGCGCGAAGCTCGACAAGGATTTGATAGTGCTGGGTAAGCCACCCGGAAGCCCCGCAAATCAATTCAGGTTTGAGTGCGTCAACTCCTACGAAATCGTTCCGGCCGGCGGGGACGGCTACAGAATCAGGGTCCTCACCAGTGACATTCCGCTGAAGCACACCACAATCCCGGCGACCAAGGACATGACTGCTCAGACGGTGTGGGCCCCCGACATCGAACCCGCTGATAAAGAAGCCATGCAGCGCGCCACCGAGTACTGCGCGAAGATGAATCAGACAATGAAGATCACGGGTAGAGGGTTCGATANNGATATGGGTCCCGGACTCGATATCGTCTTCAAGTGCGTACCGCACGGAACTGCCGCCCCGTAACGGCTTGCCGTCGCGCCGGACTGTGGGTGCCAGCGATGACTGCCGCCTCATACGACAGTGAA
>PMHN01000237.1 GCA_003156695.1 Gammaproteobacteria bacterium | reverse complement strand
TGGGGGTGGTCTCACCGCCCATGAATAGTGCGATCCCGAGGAGGCCCTCGTTGCCGACCACCGAGATCTCCGCAGACGCACCGTCAGCCAGGACGTAGAGCAGGGATACGATGCAGTCGGTCGGAAAATAAACGTGACGCAGGAGGTCGCCGGACTCATACAAGACCTTGCCAAGCGGCATCGGAACCAGGTGCAAGTGCGGGTAGAGTCGCTCCCGCTCCGCGCCTGACAGTGCAGCAAGCAGATGATTCTGCTGTGGATCTTGCATAGAGCGGAAGTATAGCCCTACCAGCGCCTCGTTTGAGCGGTAGCGCACATAGCATCGCCCCGCGCGCCCGCAGGTAGGGGCTTGCAGGCTGCGTTCGCCGGGGCATCCGCTGAAGGGAAGCAGGGGGTGGAGGTGAAATCTGCAGGCGGTGTGTGCGGTAGCGCCCCGACGGGTAAGGCCCCGCGTGTTCCACTGACGCTCTGAACGTAGAGCGTGAAACTTTGTTCCCGGCGAACCAAGGATTAGGAAAAGGCTTATGAATACGTATTTGCGAAAGCACCTCCTGCCGTTGAGCGGTTGCGCCGTGGTATGTTTGTTGACCGCGTGCGCCACTAATCGCGGGCAGTCACTGCGAGAATCCGCCGCCCGTCTCGATGACGCGAGCAGCCACTTCTCGTCTCAACTCCAGTATCAGGGTGACGACAGCCGTCGCGGCCGCGTCAGCAGCGACGCACAGACGTTGGCGCAGGCGGCGCGTGACTTCGAGCACGCCGTGGACAGGCGCGAGTCGCGCGAAAACATCGATTCCGACTATCACCGGGTTACCGATGGCTACCAGCAATTGCATACCCAGCTCGCTGACGAGGGATATGCGGATCAGAATCGCCAGGTGCTTCTGGACTTCGATCACGTGACAGCAGCGTACCGCGATGTTGAAGCGGGAATGAGCAATCGGTGAATACGCAACCCTCGACAACCAGGGCCCTTGTAGGAGCCGCGCCGGAGCCGCAAGAGGCCGCAGCGGGCCCGTTCACACTGCCGGCGCTGCCGTACCCTGACTACGCGCTTGAACCGGTTATCTCCGCAGATACGGTACGGTTGCACCACACCAAGCACCAAAAGGGATACGTCGACAACCTGAACCGGCTCGTTGTCGGCACACCGTTCGCTAAGCTGTCGCTGGAGCAGATCATCCAATCGACAGTCGCGAAACCCGAGCACGTCGAACTTTTCGAGAACGCGGCGCAAGCCTGGAACCATGCGCTGTACTGGCACAGTCTGGCGCCAGGGGGCGGCGGGGTTCCGCCGCGTGCGCTGAGGGCGAGGATCGACTCGGCGTTCGGCGGGATTGAGGAGCTCAAGGAGGAGCTGCGAACAGCAGCGACGAAGCAGTTCGGGTCCGGTTGGGCCTGGCTGGTACTCGATGGGGCGAAGCTTCGGGTTGTTAAAACAGCCAACGCGGAGACTCCTCTCACTGCGCAGATGAGGCCGTTGCTCGCGATCGACGTATGGGAGCACGCCTACTACCTGGATTTTCAGAACCGACGTGCAGATCACGTGAACGCGGTACTCGACAAGCTCATTAACTGGGAGTTTGCNNGTTTGCGGCTGAGAATCTGGAGAATGTTCCAGAGGGCAATCACGGCGAGGGCGACCCCAAGGCTGCGGCACGCTTCAATGACGCGCAGACTCGGTTTGCAAACTCAGCCCGCGGTGCAAAGAAGGTTCAAGACGGCGCTGAGGTGCGGCCTGATAAAGCAAGCCACCGCTAAAGCCGGCGCTGTTTGGCGACAATCCGGCACGCTGGCCGGGCGGTCTCATCCACACAACTGATCGCGAAAACAGCCGCCCTGTACGCTAGCGCACAGACCCCCGGGGCAAGCCAGCGCATCTTCGTGATCCTACCCTGCGGTGCGCGGGCGCATCCATCATGTCCAGAAACGTACTTCTCGTCGCGTCGGCACCCGCGGAAGCCAAGGCGGTTCGACGCTCGCTGGAGGGTGCAGGCGACGGACCCTTCAAAGTCGAGTGGGTGAGCCGCTGCGACGACGCATGCAGCCGGCTGGGTGGCCCGGGGAGGGACAAGATCACCGCGGTTGTGGTCGACCTGACTCTTCCCGATCGCCAGGGAATCGAGGCCTTCGATACGCTGTTCCGTGCAGCGCGCCACGTTCCAATCCTGATTTTAAGCCGCTTGCGCGATGAGGATGTCGCGAGGCTTGCAGTCCAGCGCGGAGCGCAGGACTACCTGTTGGAGGAGCGCCTCGACGGCTATTCGTTGCCCAAGGCGCTGCACAGTATGCTCGACCGCTCTGCGCGCGCCGAGGCGCTGTTCCTGGAAAGCGAACGTGCGCAAATCACTCTCAATTCGATCGGGGATGCCGTCATCAGTACCGACCTCGGGGGCAACGTCACCTACCTCAATGCGGTTGCCGAAAGCATGACGGGCTGGTCGCGTCAGGAGGCATGCGGGCGACGGCTGCAGGAGGTGTTGCAGATTGTCGACGGGGATAGCCGCAAACCGGCTCTGAATCCTCTGGCAATGGCGGTTCTGCAGAACAGGACGGTCGCCCTGAGTGCGAACTGTGTTCTGATCCGCCGCGACGGCTATGAATCTGCCATCGAAGACACCGCCGCTCCCATTCACGACCAGGGCGGGCTGATGACCGGCGCCGTGATCGTCTTTCATGACGTCAGTGTGGCGCGAGCGCTGTCGCTGAAAATGTCCTATCTGGCACAACACGACTTTCTCACGGAGTTGCCCAATCGCATGCTGCTGAACGACCGTCTGACCCAGGCGATCGCGTCAGCGCAGCGTCACAAAACATTGCTCGCGCTTCTGTTCCTGGACGTAGATGACTTCAAGCACGTCAACGACTCGCGGGGTCACGCGGTCGGCGATCAGCTTCTGCAATCGATTGCGCGACGCCTGGTGGCTTGCGTGCGCGAGTCAGACACCGTCAGCCGTCAGGGTGGGGATGAATTCGTGGTGCTGCTCTCAGAAGTGGCTCGCGCGCAAGACGCAGGCCTCGCCGCGGACAAGTTGCTCGCCGCAGTGAGTACGCCGCACAGCATCGACCAGAAGGATTTGCACGTCACCGTGAGTGTGGGCATTGGCGTCTACCCCGCTGATGGGGCGAGTGCCGAAGCGCTGTTGAAAAGCGCGGACCTTGCACTGGTGCGGGCGAAGACCCGTGGCCGCAGCAACCATCAGTTCTTCGAGCGGGACGCGAGTGTACGCGCCACGGGCTGAAGCGACGGGCTCGTCAATTGGATGGGGCAGGCGCTGTGCGAGCCTGAGGTCCTAGACGGAGATCTGCCGGCCCAGATCGATCAGCTGGTCGCGCGGCACATGCAGGTAATCCGTGACGTGCGTGCTGTTACGCAGCATGGCACTGAACAACACTTCCACCCAACGCGGTAAGCCCCGCCCGTCTTCGCGCGGGATGATGCGCTCGGAGCCCACGAAGTAGGTGAGCTTGGTCGGATCGAACGCGCAGCCGCGCGCGGCCAGCTGGGTCATGAGCTGCGGCAGGTCCGGCCGCTCCATGAA
>PMHN01000364.1 GCA_003156695.1 Gammaproteobacteria bacterium | reverse complement strand
CCACCCGCCTCAATGGCCAGAGCCGCGAGCGCTTCCTCGACAAGCACTGCCGAGTGCTCGCTTGTCATGAGCCGCGCTCATCTGTTCTCGGAATCGCACTCAAGCTGCGACCCCGTACAAATAGCGGCGCGAAGCGCACTGCCGCTGCGCTTCGCCCGCACTGGTACATGTGAGCCTGCGANNAGGCGTGACTTTTGCCCACTAGAGCGACAGGGATTCGAGCTCGGACGGCAGATCGCTCACGGCATCCTGATTCGCCAGCCACGCATCGCGCCGCTCGTTCCAGCGCGTCTCGTCCCACAGCTCGAAGCGAGTGCCCTGGCCGATCAACATGGCGTGGCGCTCAAGGCCCGCGAATGCGCGCAGCTCCGCCGGCAGCAATAGCCGGCCGTGCCCGTCGAGACTAAGATCGGTCGCATGGCCCACCATCAGGCGTTGCAGCCGTCGTACTCGTGGTTGCAGGCTCGGCAGGCTCATGAGCTTGCGTTCGATCTGTTCCCACTCGGGCAGGGGATAGATGAGGAGGCACTGGTCCCGGTCCACCGTGACGACTAATTTTCCCTGCGCGAGCTCAGCGATCTGCTCGCGGTAGCGGGTGGGCATGACCATCCGCCCCTTGTCGTCCAGGGTAATTTTTGTTGCACCGCGAAACATGACCCGTGAGGCGACACTTCGCCCATTTCCCCCCACTTTCTCCCACCGGGCGCCACTATAGGAATCGGGGGCGAACTATGTCAATTGAAATAGTGTGAAATTCGTCGCAGTCACAACGACTTATGTGTAAATGAACAGTGTCGCCCGATCGCCGAGGCACATTCATTGATAGCAATCAGCGGCTTGCCCGGTGAACTTTATACAGTGGTTCACAACGTCGGCCCCTGTGGCCCCACCGAGCCGCCCTTGCGCCCCGCTGAGCGCCACCCGCGAGCGGCACCGACCCCTTCCGGAAGGGGGTTCAGGAGGCTTCAAACGCGTGCCGGAGCCACTCGATCCGGGGCGCAGGACCCAGAGGATCGTTTACGACCAGGACATCGAAGCGCACCGGCAGGCGTGCGAGCTCGCGCTCTCGCTGCAACAGCGCATTGGTGGCGCGGGTGATGCGCTGACGCTTGCGCCAACCAACACTGGCGGCCGCGCCGCCGAAGGCTGCGCTGGCGCGCGTGCGCACCTCGGCAACAACCAACAGGCGTTCATCACGCGCCACGATGTCGAGTTCCCCAAGCCGTCGGCGGTAGTTGCGCGCGAGAATCTCCAGACCCTGAGCGCGCAGGAATTGCGTCGCCAGCTCTTCGGCGCGTCGTCCGCTTTGCTGCCGGCTGCTGAGCATCCGTGCTGTACGTCGATGTTATGTTGGAAGTTGGTATGCGCGATCAGTTGGCGCTCGCCGCCGCCGGCAGCAGGCGCAGCTCACCGTTATGCAGCTGCGCCCAGCCGAGCTCGCGGCGCACGCGCCGCTCGGAGTCGAAGCTCAGGCGCCCCGTCAGGCCCTCGATGCTGACATTGCCCCCAACGCCCGGATTNNCAGTGCCACCGCCAGGCGGTAGGCGTCGAAGCCGAAGGCAAACAGGCGCCCGCGATGCGGTCCGCCCGTGGGCCAGGCGTCATGCGCGGCGCTGCGCACCGCGTCCGCCAGGTCCCCACCCAGCATCCACGGCATATCGGGAAACATCAGGCCCTCGAGATCCTCGTTGGCGCGCGGGTCGGGCTCGAACGCATCGGAGGTGGCATAGGTGGCAATGTCGCCGGCGTAGTGGAAGCGTAGTTGCGGGCGCAACAGTCGCTCGATATTCGCCTGCGCCGGCGCGAAAATGAATTCTATGTCGTTGCGGCGCCGCGGCTCGGCTATGAGCTTGGTGCCGAGCACCGACTCGAGGCGACGTGCGCGGGCGATGCTGTCGCTGATGCGCAGCACGGCGGTGATCGAGCTCGCGAAGTCCGTGCGCGTGGTGTCGATTGCTTCGCTGCTGATGAGCTCGCCACCGCCGGCCGTCAGCTCCTCCTTGAATGCGCTTAAGACCCGTGCGCCCCAGTCGCCCGCGGGTACGATGGCGACGCCGCGGCGATGGTGGTCCTCCAGCACGCGCTGCGCCGCCAGCCGCGCCTCGTCCTCCGGTGACAGCGCGTACTGGTAGAACTGCGCCGGAGCGGGGCGTTCCGCCGGCAGAAAGTTCAGTGCCAGCAGTGGCGGATGACGACCCGGCATGTCGGCCGCGGCCGTGACCTCCTCGCGGGTCAGCGGACCGACGATAAAATCAGCACCCTCGCGGGTCGCGGTGCTTACCGCATCTGCGACGCTCACCGTGCCGGTGTCGTAGACCCGCACCGGAATGCGCTGTGCGGCAGGTGCCTGGTAGAACGCGGTCATGAAGCCCTCGCGCACGCTCAGCGCCGACGCCGCCGTACGGCCCGTGACCGGCAGCAGCAGCGCGATATGCGGCCCGTACTCAGCCGCGGCGCGCGGCGTCGTGGCCGCTGGCGTCGCCGTGCGAGCCGGCGACTGCTCGCGGGCGAGCTGCGCGTTCAGGCGCGCGCGCTCCACGCCCTGCTCCGCCGACAGCGGTTGCCCCATGGAGGCGAGCACGCGCGCAGCGTCATCGGGGCGCCGCGCGGCGAGATACGCGCGCGCCGCGCGCAGCAGGTAGCCGTTGCGATCGGCGCCGGTGTTCTGCCCCGCGAGATCCTCGTAGACCCGCGCTGCGCCNNTTCGGCGAGGCTCGGGCAGCCGCTTAAGGCGCAGGTCGCGAGCAGGGCGAACGCGAGGCGGAACATCCAGCGGGCGGGGAGCATCGGTTGAACGGCCTCTCGTTGGCGGGCAGGATGCCCGCTTGGTCCCTTGGGTGAGCCGGAGATTATATAGTGGTGAAGACGCCGGGCAGGCTGCAAGTCGTCGCCACCCCCATCGGCAACCTCGCGGACCTGAGCGCGCGCGCGCGCGCGACGCTCGAAGGCGCGGACGTGATTGCCGCCGAGGACACGCGCCACACCCTGGCGCTCCTCAAGGCGTTCGGCATCGCGAAACCGCTCGTCTCGCTGCACGGGCACAATGAGTCGCAGCGCGTGCCGCAACTGCTGGCGCGGCTCGANNCGCCGCGCTCGCGGTCGCCGGGCTGCCGACGGCTCGCTTCTGCTTCGAAGGCTTCCTGCCGGCGCGCGCGCCAGAGCGGCGCGCGGCACTCGCAGCTCTCGCGCACGAAGCGCGCACGCTGGTGTTCTTCGAGGCGCCGCACCGGATTGCCGCGACCTTAAGCGATATGGCGGCGGAATTCGGCGCCCAGCGCTTGGCCGTTGTCGCCCGCGAGCTCACCAAGACCCACGAGACCGTCTATCGCGGCACGCTGCAGGAGCTCACCGTGCGCGCGGCTGCGGATGAGAATTTTCAGCGCGGCGAGATCACCCTCGTCGTGCATGGCGCAGCACTCGCCGCGGGCGCGGTGGACGAGGGCGAATTGCGGCGCACCGTGGACATCCTGGCAAAGGAGCTGCCACCCGGCAGAGCCGCGGCGGTCGCGGCAGCGCTGACGGGCGCCTCGCGCGCCGCGGCGTACGCGCTCGCCACCCGCGGCTCTTCGGACCCCGAAGTGCCGCAGATTTGACTTCGGCCACCGCCCCCGTATCGTGCCCGCCAGAGTCGGCCGGGCAATCGCTGCTTCGGGGTAAAACCCAGAGGTGGAGGAAAGTCCGGGCTCCGGCGGATCGGGTGCCAGGTAACGCCTGGGGGNNAACGGTGCGGTAAGAGCGCACCGCGTCGGTGGCAACACGCGACGGCACGGTAAACCCCACCTGGAGCAAGGCCAAATAGGGAAGTCGCCTCCGTCCGCAAGGGCGGGAGGCAGCGCTGATCCGCGTGCACTTCCGGGTAGGCCGCTAGAGGTTCACGGTGACGTGAATCCCAGAGGAATGATTGCCCTCGACAGAACCCGGCTTACAGGCCGACTCTTTACTATTACGCGCTGCGCGCGGGACTTACGGGGTTTGCAGCGGCGCAGCGCCGCGAAAATCAAAAAGTTATGCACAGCGCATACAGCTCAGACATGCCTGCCGACCCCCCATTTGACAATAACGCCGGATTAGCGGCGTCAAGAGGGTTCTCTTGAAATGTCCGCATCTGTCCGCTTTCGTCCTTGATTGGTCGTTGCGCGAGAGAGCCCCCCCGCCGAGGATTGCGGGCACTCGACCGTGCCTGCTTTATAGAGTCAGATCCACGGGATGACTAACTGACCGCGTTGCATAAGAAGGATAAATCGCAATGAGAGCATCACGCAGACTGATCAAACGATGTGTACTGGCGGGATTGGGCTTGGCCGCGCTCGCCGGAATGCAGGCGCAGGCGCAGGAATCGGTCGTCCTCGATTTCACGGGCACGTACGCCAATGGCAACTCCATCACTGGCGACGTCACACTAAGCGGTTCTCCAGTCACCGGCTCCCCCGGGGACTTCCTCATCACTTCCGTCTCAGGGACGATCAACGGTGAGTCAGTGAGCCTGCTCCCAGAGGTTCTTTGCATCGCCGGATCAAACTGCGCCCCCGGGACGCTTGGCGCCTCGTACAACGGATTCACCACATATGGAAGTATCTACGCTCCCCTTGGCACTGGCTATGCTGGAAAGGGCCAGGGGTGGGGGTTTGACGACATCTACTATACCGGCGCCGCTGCCACAGCAAATAACGGGGCGGTCGATCCCGATGGGATTGGCCTTTCGATTGCGGGCGACCAGATCAACATTTGCCAGTGCAACGGCACGGGGTCCTTTAGTTTTGGCGATGAGATCACCTGGCCGGTAGGGGGCAATCCGGCCAACGCGTATGTCCCGATTACACTCGTGTCCCACACCATTCCCACCCCCGTTCCAGAGCCGGCGAGCCTGACGCTGTTCGGACTGGGTATGGCGGGCCTGGGATTTGCCCGCCGCAGACGCAAGAACTGAGCGAACCGAGCGGCGGGGTCGCGAACTGCGATCCGCGCCTACTTGACGACTTTCAGCTGAGGGCGGCGCGTGCCGCCCTCTTCTGCCTGGGTGGGGCGCGTGGGCGGCTCGGGACCTAAGTCAGCTTCCGAGAACACCATGCCCTCGCCGGTCTCGCGTGCGTAGATGCCGAGCACCGCGCCCACCGGAAAGCGCACGTGGTGGATCACGCCCGCAAAGCGCGCGTCGAACTCGATCTCGTCGTTACCCAGGCGCAGGCGCTGGGTTGCACCCTCGCTCAGGTTCAGGACGATCTTGCCGTCCTTAATATAGGCGCGCGGCACCTCGGCGTCGGGGTTGCCGGCATCCACGATGACGTGTGGGGTATTGCCACATTCCGAGATCCACTCGTGCATGGCACGCAGCAGGTACGGCCGCTTGGGCAATGCCTTGCTCATGGCTTGAGCCGCATCTCCTGCTCGTGCTCCGAAAGGGCTTCGCGAAACCCCGCGCGCGCGAATATCTGGTGCGCGTACTTGTCGATCGCCTGCGCCTGCGGCGGCAGGTCGATTTCGTAGTGCGGCAGGCGCCACAGTATCGGCGCGATGGTCGCATCCACCAGCGAGAACTCGTCCGAGAGAAAGTACGGTTTGACCTTGAAGAGCTCAGTGCTCTGCAGGATGGTGTCGCGCAGGATCTTCTTCAGCTTTACGGTCTGCTTCTTGTCCGGCTCCAGGTCTATCTGGCCCGCGAGGCTGTACCAATCGCGTTCGATGCGGTAGAGCGCGAGGCGGAATTGCGCGCGCGTCACGGGATCGACCGGCATGAGCGGCGGATGCGGGAAGCGCTCATCGAGATACTCGATGATCACGCGTGAGTCGTACAGCACCAGGTCCCGGTCCACGAGGGTCGGCACGCCGTGGTATGGATTCAGGTCCAGCAGGTCTTCCGGAAAACGTCCGGGCTCGACGCTCACGATGTCGATGCTGATGCCCTTCTCTGCCAGCACGATGCGCGTGCGGTGGCTCCACGGGTCATCGGGCGCCGAGAACAGGGTCATGATGGATCGTCGGCTCGACAAATTACCGCTCCCGCGCGCCGCCACCGTGGCGGAAAGAGCCGTGGCCTGAGATCCGGCCCCGCCCGCATGTGACGCTCAGTGGACGTCTTTCCAGTATTCGCGCTTCACGAGCCACGCCAGCCACGTGAACACCAGGAGGAACAGTACCACCCACACACCCAGCGCACGGCGCGCCGTCTGGGTCGGTTCGCTGACGTAGTCCAGAAAGTTGACCGTATCGCGTACAAAGCCCTCGTACTCGGCAGGACTAAGGCGTCCCGGGGCGATCTGCTCGAAATGGTCGAACACCGGCTCGTGGCCGGCCTGCCCGTCCCGGAACACCGCTTTCTTGAGTCCGTCGAGCTCCGACAGCACGTCCGGCATGGCCGTGGTCGGCAGCCGCAGGTTATTAGCGCCGGTCTGCCGCGTCGGATCCACGTAAAAGGTCATCAGGAACTGGTACAGGTAGTCGCGCCCGCGCGCGCGCGCCATGAGCGAGAGGTCCGGCGGCGTCTTGCCGAACCAGACTTCCGCATCCTTGGCTGGCATGCTGGTGGTGATGTACTCAGTGACCTTGTCCCCGGGCGGCATCAGATCCTTCTGTAGCAGGTTCCCGGGAATCGCGAGATCATCGCCGAGCCGCGACCAGCGCTCGTACTTCAGCGAATGGCATCCCAGGCAGTAGCTCGTGAAATTGCGCGCACCGCGCTGCAGGGAGGCCCGGTCCGAGACGTCGTTCCCCGCGCGCCAAGTCTGCCAGTCCGCGCCGGGCTTGCCCGCGACTTCTGCGCCGCCGGGGCTCTCATCCGCGGCCCAGGCGCTTACCGGAATCCAGGCGCTGGCCACGCACGCCATCACCGCAAGCAGCAGCCTTTGCGCCCGCGGCATGTCAGTGCGCATGGTAGGTCACCCTTTCAGGCACCGGCTTGACCGGATCGATGCGGGTGTAGAACGGCATCAGCCAGAAGAACGCGAAGTAAACGATGGCGAAAATGCGCGCCGCGATCACGTAGCGGGCTTCGGCGGGTTGCATGCCGAGGTAGCCGAGCGCGACAAAGGACACCGCGAACAGCGCCAGCGCCGTGCGCGAGATCCAGCCGCGGTAGCGCATGGATTTCACCGGCGAGCGATCAAGCCACGGCAGGAACAGGAATGACAGCACCGCCAGTCCCATGAGCAGCGCCCCCATGCGCTGATCCGGCACCGCTCGCAGGATTGCGTAGTAGGGGGTGAAGTACCACACGGGCGTGATATCTGCCGGCGTCGACACGGGGTTCGCCACTTCGAAGTTCGGCGATTCGAGGAACAGGCCCCCGAAGGTGNNGTGGGCACGAAGAACACCACCAGCGCGAACAGCACGAAGAAGACGCCCACGCCCACGATGTCCTTGACCGTGTAGTACGGATGGAAAGGAATGCCGTCCAGGGGCTTACCGTCCGCGCCGATCTTCGCCTTGATCTCGATGCCGTCGGGGTTGTTCGAACCGGTCTGCCGCAGCGCCACCAGGTGCAGCGTCACCAGCAGCAGCAGCCCCAGCGGCAGCGCGACCACGTGCAGCGCGAAGAAGCGATTGAGCGTCGCGTCCGCGATCCCATAGTCGCCGCGGA
>PMHN01000072.1 GCA_003156695.1 Gammaproteobacteria bacterium | reverse complement strand
CACGCCCTCGTAGGCCTGCACGCGCTCGCGATCGCCTTCCACTACCTTCACCTGCACCACCACGGTGTCGCCGGGCTTGAAGTCCGGCAGTTCACGGGTCATGCGCTGCTTGTCGATTTCCTGGATTATCTTGCTCATGTTGGCTCACCTCGATCTTCGCTTCCCGCCGCACCCGCGGACAGGACCTCATCCAATACGCCGCGCGCCTCACCCTGAAGTCGCGCCCTGTCAATCACATCCGGCCGGCGCCGCAATGTCCGTGCTACCGCCTGGCGCAAGCGCCAGCGCCGGATGCTGGCGTGATCCCCGGACAATAGCACCGGCGGCACTCCGCGGCCTTCGAACACTTCCGGCCGTGTGTAATGCGGCCAGTCGAGCAGCCCCTGGGCGAAGGAGTCCTCGCTGCTGGAGCGCTCGTCGCCGAGCACTCCGGGCAGGAGTCGCGCCACCGCGTCGATGACGGTGAGCGCCGGCAGTTCCCCACCGGAGACCACGTAATCACCGACGGACAACTCGCGGTCGATGCCGAGCTCGATCACCCGTTCGTCGACCCCTTCGTACCGTCCGGCCACGAGCAGCAGGCCCGGCAACCCGGCCAGTTCCTGCGCCTGCGGCTGCCCGAAACGCTCGCCCTGCGCCGACAGGTATACCCGTGGGCTTCCCGCCGGCAGGCGCGCGTGCGCCGCGCGGNNCCGAAGGCAAGGGTGGGGATTTTTCGTTCAGAATCGACTCAACTGCGTCAAAAAGCGGCTCGGGCTTCATCACCATTCCCGGACCGCCCCCGTAGGGCCGGTCATCGACCGTGCGGTGCACATCGCTCGTGTGCGCGCGCGGATCCTCGGTGCCGATCCGCAGCAGGCCGCGCTCGAGGGCACGCCCCACCACACCGAACTCCAGCGCACCCGCGATCATTCGCGGAAAGAGCGTGACCACTTCGATCTTCATGGAGCCCCTTGATCCAGCTCCGTCGGCCAATCCACCTCAATCACCCGCGCGGCGAGATCCACCCTGCGCAGGTGCGGAGGCCCTGCCAGCACCCAGTGCTCGCGTCCGCCCGCCTCCCTGGTCACCATCACTGTCCCGCGCGGCGCGTCCACAAAGTGGCTCACCGTCCCTAAGGGCGCGCCCTCGAGGTTGCGCACCTCGCAACCGATCAGGTCCGCGCGGTAATACTCGCGCTCACCCGTCGGCGGCAGCGCCGCCCGATCCACCCCAACCACCGCGCCCGTGAGGGCCGCGGCAGCATTGCGGTCGCTCACCCCATCCAGGCGCGCCGCCAATCCCGCGCCGTGCACGCGCCCTTCGGCGACGTGCCGCGTGACAAGCTCCCCCGAAGGCAGTCGCAGCGCCCAGTCGCGTTGCTCGAGCAGCCGCTGCGGAGGGTCGGTGTACGACTCGACGTGAAGCCAGCCCTTGATGCCGTACGGTGCGCCGAGGCGCCCCAGCTCTACCCAGGCCACGCGCAGGGTCCTTTTAGGGTCGCGGACNNGCGGACGGGTGCGGTCTTAGGCCGTCGCCTGCTTGCGGTAAGAGGACACCAGCGTCGCCACGCGCTCCGAAGGCTGTGCGCCCTTGCCCACCCAGTAATCAATGCGCGGCAGGTCGAGCTTGATCTTCTGCTCGTTCTTGCCGGCGATCGGGTTGAAGAATCCCACGTGCTCCAGGCTCGGACCACCCTGACGCTTACGGCTGTCGGTCACAACGACGTGATAGAAAGGCTGGTTGCGCGCCCCGCGCCGCGTCAGGCGGATAGTTACCATGTATAGCTCTCGTTCAGGCGGGCGCCCCGATGCGGGACACCCAAAAAAGAGCGCGGATTCTNNCCGCCTTTGGCCGGCGGAAACGCAACTACTGTCCGCCGAAATCGCTTCGAAGCGATTTTGGCCGATGGATTAGCGGCCCGGGAACCCGGGCGGCATCCCGCCCTTAAAGGCCCCCATCAGCCGCCGCAAGCCGCCGCCCTTCATGCTCTTCATGACCCGCTGCATCTCCAGGAACTGCTTCAGCAGGCGGTTTACGTCCTGCACCTGCACCCCGGAACCCCCCGCAATCCGCCGGCGGCGCGAGCCGTCGATGATCCCCGGGTTGCGCCGCTCACGCGGGGTCATGGAATTGATAATCGCGATCTGACGCCGCAGATCCCGATCCCCCTGGTCAGCCGAGACAGCGCCTTTTTTCAGTGCAGCCCCGGGAAGCTTGTCGATGAGCGCTCCCACGCCACCCATTTTCTGCAGTTGCTCGAGCTGGCTCTTAAGGTCCGCCATGTCGAAGCCCTTGCCCTTGACGACTTTCTGCGCCAGGCGCTGCGCCTCGTGCGTGTCAACCTGGCGGTGCACCTGCTCGACCAGGCTGACCACATCGCCCATCCCCAGAATGCGCGAGGCCATACGCTCCGGGTCGAAAGGCTCGAGCGCATCGGTTTTCTCGCCGACGCCCATGAACACGATCGGCTTGCCGGTCACCTGGCGCACCGACAGCGCGGCGCCGCCCCGCGCATCGCCATCGGCCTTGGTGAGAATTACCCCGGTGAGATCGAGCGCCGCGCCAAAGGCGCGCGCCGCGTTCACGGCGTCCTGACCCGCCATGGCATCGACGACGAACAGGCGCTCCGCAGCGCCCACCACTGCGCCGATGTCGCGCACCTCCCCCATCAGCGCCTCATCGACGTGCAGCCGTCCGGCGGTGTCGACGATGAGCACGTCGAATACGCCGCTGCGTGCGCGCTCCAGCGCCGCGCGCGCGATCGCCGCCGGTGCATCGGCGCTGCTGGCGGAAAAGTATTCCGCGCCCACCTGGCCTGCGAGGCGTTCGAGCTGCAGCATCGCCGCGGGGCGGCGCACGTCGGTGCTGGCGAGGAGCACGCGCTTCTTCTCGCGCTCGGCAAGCCAGCGCGCGAGCTTCGCTGCCGTGGTGGTCTTGCCGGCACCCTGCAGTCCCGCGAGCAGGATGACCACCGGCGGCTGCGCGCGCAGCTTCCAGGGTGCCACCGAGCCGCCCATCAGCTCCTTGAGCTCCTCGTGCAGGATGCCGATGAACGCCTGCCCGGGGGTGAGGCTCGAGAGCACCTCGGCGCCGAGCGCCTTGGCCTTGACCGATTCGATGAAGCTCTTGACCACCGGCAGCGCGACGTCCGCTTCCAGGAGCGCCACGCGCGCCTCGCGCAGCGTGGTGGCAACGTTTTCTTCGGTAATCCGCCCGCGGCCGCGCAGGCTCTCGATGCTGCGCGACAGGCGCGCCGTCAAATGCTCGAACATGTGCGGATTATAGGGCTTCGAGCTCCTGTGCTAGGGTTTTACGGCACCGCGTCCTGAGCCCGCCGCCGCAATCACGCACCTTCAGAGGATGCCCCCTTGAACTTCGCCGCCACGACTCCGCTGTTGCTGATGCTGCTGCTCTTGCTCGTGGTCGTGGCCTTCTCCTCCGGCACCGAGGTCGCCATGCTGTCGGTGAACCGCTACCGCATCCGCCACCGGGCGCAGCAGGGCGAACTGAACGCACGGGTGCTCGATGGGCTGCTGAAAACCCCGGACGAGTGGCTCGGCGCCAACCTGGTGATCCTGGCGGCGGCCAGCGTGTTTGCGTCCGCCATCGCGACCATCCTTGCGCAGCGCAGCGGCTACCGATACGCGATTCCGCTCGCCGGTGCGCTGCTCACCGTGGTCGTGATCGTGTTCTGCGAGCTGGCGCCGAAGATCTACGCCACGGCCAACCCGGAAGGGGTGGCGCTGCACGCGGCCGGCATCTATCGCGTGCTGGTGCTGGTGGCAAGACCGGCGCTGTGGCTGACCAACACCCTGGCCTACGGGTTTCTATGGATCTTCGGCGTTGGACGCGCGACCAGTAGCGCGCAGACCTTGAGCGCGGAGGAGCTGCGCACGGTGGTGTCGGAAGCCGCGCCCATGATTCCGATGCGCCACCGGCAAATGCTGCTCTCGATCCTCGATCTCGGGCACGTCACAGTCAACGACATCATGATTCCGCGCCA
Organism: Gammaproteobacteria bacterium; assembly: GCA_003156695.1. Lineage (GTDB taxonomy): Bacteria > Pseudomonadota > Gammaproteobacteria > Steroidobacterales > Steroidobacteraceae > 13-2-20CM-66-19. The sequence goes on along the minus strand of PMHN01000072.1, from coordinate 1,234 downwards.
GGAGATCGCCGGCATCGACGTGAACGAGAGCTGGGATGAGATCCTCGACCAGCTGCGGCAGACGCCGCACACGCGGCTGGCGGTTTACGAGGGCGAACTCGACAACCTCGTAGGCCTGCTGCACATGAAGCGCGTCGCGCGCGAATTGGCGCGCGGCACGCTCAACCGCGAGCGCCTGATCGAAATCGCCAGCGGCCGCGAGTCGTATTTCGTGCCCGAAGGCACGGCGCTCAACGTGCAGCTCACGCAGTTTCAGCGCAATCGCCGCCGCCTCGCGTTCGTGGTGGACGAGTACGGCGACATCCAGGGCCTGGTGACCCTGGAGGACATCCTGGAGGAGATTGTCGGGGAGTTCACGTCGGATCCGGCGACCATCACCCACAAGGACGTGCACACCGAGCGCCCCGGGGTGTTCATCATCAACGCGAGCGCCACGATCCGGGCGCTCAACCGTGCACTTTCCTGGCAGCTGCCTACCGGGGGTCCCAAGACCGTGAACGGCCTCCTGCTCGAGCACCTGGAGACGATTCCGGATCCGGGCACCATGGTGCGTGTCGGCAACTACGATTTCGAAGTGCTGCAGATCGCGGACAACGCCATTCGCACCGTACGCGTGCGTACACCGGCGCCGGCCGGGGTCGCCGCCAGTCAGTAGCGCTAGGCAGCGCGCGCCGCGAACGCCGCCTCGAGCGCCTCTGCGACGCCCGCCACCCCGAGCACGGTGAGCCCCTCCGGGGGCTTGCGTGGCGCGTTGTCGCGGGGAACTACGGCCACGCGGAACCCCTGTGCGCGCGCTTCACGCAAGCGCTCATCGCCGTAGGCGACCGGACGTACCTCGCCCGTGAGTCCAACCTCACCGAACGCCACCAGCTCCGCGGCGAGCGCGCGACTGTGCAGGCTCGAAGCCAGTGCGATCAGCACCGGCAGATCTGAAGCGGTCTCACCGATCTGGATGCCGCCGACGACGTTCACGAACANNAGCAGCATCGCCAGGCGATTGGCGTCGAGTCCCTGGGCGATTCGCCGCGGTGCACCAAAGCGCATGCGGTCAACAAGGGCCTGCAGCTCGATCAGCAGCGGCCGTCCGCCGTCGCGAGCCACCGTGACGATACTGCCGGCTGCCGGCTGCGGTCCGCGCGAGAGAAAGATGGCCGCAGGGTTCTTGACCTCTTTGAGTCCCCCGGCCGTCATGGCGAAAAAGCCAAGCTCATTCGCCGCGCCGAAGCGGTTCTTG
>PMHN01000120.1 GCA_003156695.1 Gammaproteobacteria bacterium | reverse complement strand
TCACCAACGAAGGCACCGGCACACTCATCGTTGCGGACATCAACGCGCTCACCCCGGCAGAGCAGCAGGGCGCCGCATGACGCGACTGTGGGACAAGGGCGTGCCGCTGGATGCGCGCGTGCTCGAGTACACCGCCGGCGAGGACTACGCGCTCGATGAGCGCCTGGTGGCGCATGACGTGCGCGCCTCCATCGCGCACGCGCAAATGCTGCACGCGCAGCAGCTGCTGTCGTCCGCCGATCTGGCGGCCATCCTTGAGGGGCTCGCGGCGCTCACCGCCGAACACGCGCGCGGCGAATGGCGCATAGAGCTTGCGGATGAGGACGGCCAGACCGCTCTCGAGAGGCGCCTGACGGCGCGCCTCGGCGCCGCCGGCGCGCGCATACATCTTGGCCGCTCACGCAANNCCCGGCTACACGCACCTGCAGCAGGCCATGCCGAGTTCGGTAGCGCTGTGGGCCGGCGGCTTCGCCGCTGAAATCCGCGACGATGCCCAGGGCTTTGCGCAGGTGCTGCGCCGCCTGGACAAGAATCCCTTAGGTTCGGCAGCCGGCTACGGTACGCCCGGCCTGCCCATCGATCGCGAGGCGACGCGCGAGAAGCTTGGCTTTGCAGGCGTGCAGGAACCGGTCACCGCGGTGCAGCTCTCGCGCGGCAAGGNNGCCGCAGAAGCGCAACCCGGACCTGTTCGAGCTGGTGCGCGGCCGTTCGGCCACCGCGCAGGCGTGCCTGCTGGAAGCGCTCGCCATCTGCGCGAAGCTGCCTTCCGGCTACCACCGCGACCTGCAGCTGCTGAAATTCCCGCTGTTCCGCGGCATTGATCTGGCGCTCGAAACGCTCGCCATTGTCCCCGCGGCGATCGGCTCGCTGCAGTTCCGGCCCGCGGCGGTGCGACTGGATCCCGCGATCCACGCAGCCGAGGAAGCCAACCGCCTGGTCGTCACCGAGGGCATGCCTTTCCGCGAGGCGTACCGGCGCGTGGCGGCAAAGCTGAAACGCTGATGTCAGCTCAGCGACCGCCGTTGCAGCCAGCGGCGCGCCGGCCTAATGTCACCGCATGACGAAGATACTCGGGATTTCCGGCAGCCTGCGCCGGGCTTCATATAACAGCGCGCTGCTGCGTGCGGCAACGAAACTCATGCCGCCGGAGGCCACACTCGAGGTCGGCAGCATCCGCGGCATTCCGCTTTACGACGGCGACGTCGAGGCGCAGGGCATTCCCGCGACGGTAACGCAGCTCAAGGAGGCGATCGTCGGCGCCGACGGCGTGCTGCTGGTCACGCCGGAGTACAACAACAGTATTCCCGGGGTGTTCAAGAACGCCCTCGACTGGCTGTCACGCCCGCCAGCGGATGTAAAGCGCGTGTTCGCGGGCAAACCATTCGCCCTCATCGGCGCATCCCCGGGGGCCTTCGGCACGACACTGAGCCAGGTGGCATGGCTGCCCGTGCTGCGCACGCTCGGCACCCATGCCTGGTTCGGGGCGCGCTTGCTGGTGTCGCGCGCCGGCGGCGTGTTCGATGAAGCCGGCGTGCTGAAGGATGCGACGATCGAGGAGCAGCTGAAGCAGTTCCTCGCGGGCTACGTCAGCTTCGTGCAGCGCAGGTAGGACACCCTCCCCTCGCTGGCGACCGTTTCAACGACTCGCCGCACTAGCGGCTAGGCTTCTTGAGAAGAGTCTGAGCGCTATAAAGATACAGAGCCCTAGAGCCAGGAACGTTCCGGGGACAGCTTCGCGACCTGGATGACTCCACAACGACCTTGCGGCGCCGGCTGCGCCGCCAATCATGAGCCCAGCAGATGCCACGAACCAATATCGCAGCGGATAACGTGCCATTGGCCAAAAAGGCAACCGCACAGCGTAGTGCATCGACCAGTCGACATCACTACGTGCCCGCATCGCTCTCAACCAAAAGAGGAGCGCTATCGAGAATAGCAATCCGATGAGAATCACAGCAGGCCAATCCAGGTTGGAACGCTCTACGGGCACAGTCCAGGCTGTGATGGTGATTAGCGCGATGACTGCAATTCGGGCAAAGAGCCACATGACAAAGACCGCCGAATTCAGAAACGAGCGGACGCAACGAATCTGTGGGGATCAGCTACGTCGCCTGCGCCTGCGCCTGCGGCGCCGCCTTCGCAAACGCCGGCAACGCCCCCAGGTGCGCGCAGATCCCGCGCAATATCGGGTAGGGACCGACATCGCACTTCATACGCTGCGCGTTCGCCATCTGCGGCACGATGCACACGTCCGCCAGCGTCACCGACTTGCCGAACATGCAGCGCCCGTCACCGGTCGTGCGCTGCACCTGCTCCTCCAGTGCCGTCAATCCCTGCGCAATCCAGTGGGCGTACCAGGTGTTCACCGCCGCTTCGTCCGCGTGCAGCGGCTCGCGCAGATAGTTGAGCACCCGCAGGTTGTTGAGCGGGTGAATGTCGCAGGCCACGGCGAGCGCCAGCGCGCGCACCTGCGCGCGCTCGCGGGGCAGAGCCGGCAAGAGCGGCGGCTGCGGACGGGTTTCCTCGAGGTATTCGATGATGGCGAGCGACTGGGTGAAAGTACGCTCGCCGTCCACCAGCACTGGCACCAGCCCTTCGGGGTTCACCGCCAGGAACTCAGGCGTGCGCTGCGCGCTCGCCGGCGCACGCAGGTCTACCGCGAGCGACTCGTAGGAGATTCCTTTGACGTTCAGCGCAATGCGCACGCGGTAGGCGGCCGAGCTGCGAAAGTATTCGTAGAGTTTCATGTGGACCTCAGGCAGCCGTGCCGGCGCGCGGCGCGATGGTGTTGCGCAGCACTTCCAGTCCATCGACCCCGCCCTCGAGCACGTCGCCCGGCTTCACCGCACCCACACCGGAGGGTGTGCCGGAAAAGATGAGATCGCCGGGCATGAGCTCGTAGAACCCCGAGAGTGCCGCGATGATGTGCGGCACGTCCCACAGCATATGGCTCACGTCAGAGTCCTGGCGCACTTCGCCGTTGACCTTGAGCCAGATGCGGCCGCGCGACACATGACCGGCGCTCGCGGGCCGCAGCGCTGCAACCGGCGCGGAGTTGTCGAATCCCTTGGCGGTATCCCACGGCTGACCGCGCTCCTTGGCGGCCTTCTGCAGATCGCGGCGCGTCAGGTCGTTGCCCGCGGCGTAGCCGAACACGTGCTCGAGGGCGCGCGCCGGCAGGATGTCGCGCCCCGCGCGCGCGATGCCTACCACCAGCTCGATTTCATAGTGGAAGGTGGCGGTCGCCGGCGGATAGGGGATGGCTGCGCCGTTGGCGACCACCGCGTCCGCCGGCTTCATGAAGAATACCGGCGGGGTGGGTGCGGAACCCAGCTCGCGGATGTGATCGGCGTAGTTGAGGCCCACGCAGTAGATGCGATGCACCGGGAAGCGTTCACTCGTACCGGCAATGGCAACGGCCGGGGAATCAGCGGGCGGAAAAGCGAAACGGCTCATGGCCTCAACTCCACATCCTGTCGCAGGCCTGCGAGATTGCCACCGCACAACCCGGTAGACTAGCGCCCATGAGCATCTGGCATCGTACTGCCACGCCTGGGGAGCTGACCGCGATCGGCAGCAAGTCCATGCCCGGCTATCTCGGCATCATCATTACCGAGGTGGGCGCGGACTTCCTGCGCGCCACCATGCCGGTGAATGCGCGTACCCACCAGCCCTTCGGTCTCCTGCACGGCGGCGCCTCCGTGGCGCTCGCCGAGACGCTCGGCAGCATCGGCTCGATGATGTGCATCGATACCGAGAAGTTCATGGCTGTGGGACAGGAAATCAACGCCAACCATATCCGCGGCATGGCCACGGGACTGATCACCGCCACCGCGCGTCCCTGGCACCTCGGCCGCACCAGTCACGTCTGGCACATCGAGCTGCGCGACGAGAGCGAGAAGCTGGTGTGCGTATCGCGCCTGACCATTGCCGTGGTCGAGCGCCGCGACAAGAAAACAACGTAAGGGATGAGTTTATGAACAGCCCGAACCCACCGATGACCGCTGACGCGCGCCCGGTCGATGCGTCACTCATCACCTATACCAACATCATCTACGCACTGCATGCCCTGGCGGTGGTCATCGGCCTGTCCACCGCCCACACCATCGTCGGCAGCTTCGTTGGCGGTCTGCCGTCAATCGTCGCGGTAATCATGAACTACGTGCGCCGCTCGGCTACCCGCGGCACGTTCCTCGAGTCGCATTTCAGATGGCAGATCCGCACCTTCTGGTTCGCGCTCCTCTGGAGCATCGCGATCGTGCTGGTGTCGGCACCCTTCATGCTCATCCTGATTGGCTTTGCGTTTGCCTGGGTGGGCCTGGTGGCGCTCGGGATCTGGATCGCGTACCGCGTCATCCGCGGCTGGCTGGCGCTCAAAGACCGGCAGCCAATGTACGTGTGACCTGTGCGCCGGGTTATCGCAACCATCCTGCTTGTCGCCTGCACCGCCGTGCTGGTGACGGCGTGCGGGCAGAAGGGCCCGCTCACGCTGCCCGACAAGAGTGCCACGGTGGTGACAACACCGCCGGCAACGTCGACGACTTCAGCACCAACGGCGCCAACATCGACGCCCGCGACATCGCCCGCGGCCGCGCCGGCCGACAAGTCCAAGGATAAAAGCGGCGATACGCAGCCACCGCAGTAGCGGCGAAGGCGAGGCGACCGTTGCGGGACATCAAGCCGCCTGCCGAAGCGGCTTCACGCTGGGCGGCTTTTTCTGACTCGCCACCCACAGGTCGTGCTGCGCTTGGAGGTTTACCCAGGTCTGCGGGTCGGTACCGAGCGCCGCCGCGAGCCGAATGGCCATATCCGCGGTGATGCGCGCGCGACCGTTCACAATCCCGGACACATGCTTAGCCGTGACGCCGAGGCCGTTCGCCGCCTCGACGATCGTGATGCGCATCGGCTTCAGATAAAGCTCACGCAAGATCTCACCCGGGTGCGGCGGGCTGTGCATCATCGGCGCCGCCTTAATGGTAGTCGTCATAGTCAACCTCCAGCGCGTGTCCGTCCTCGAAGCGGAAAATCACGCGAAAGTTCTCATCCACGCTGACCGCCCAGCGCTTCGGTTTTCCCTTGAGCGGGTGGAGTCCCAGCCCGGGAGCATTCATCGCGCCGGCGTGCGCGACGCCGTTAAGCAAACCCAAGATAAGCTTCAGCCGCGCAGCGTGCTTGGCTTGGACCTTGCGGTGACTTCCAGTGTTGAAGTACTCCGCCAGCCCCTTGTGCCTGAAGCTCTTGATCACAGGCCATCACTATAACCAAAGTGGTTATATCTACGCAACCAATCCGGTTATGGGTTCTTTCGCCAGCGGCGCAGCGTGCCGGGGCAGCCCGCGCACTCAGCCGCGCAGCAGACCCTCGAGGGGCTTGGCGCTGGCGCTGTCCGGGAACACCGTCTTCTCGAGGGACCGTGACGGCACGTGCAACTGATCCGCCAGCAGGCCCTTCAACACGCAGCGCAAATCGAGCGTGGGCGCGAGATCCCGGCCCTGGTACAGCGCCTGCTGCGAGAGGCCGGGCCAGCGGGTGATCACGCGCCCGCCCTCAACCGCCCCGCCGACGAGAAACGCCGCCGTCGCCGTGCCGTGATCGGTGCCACGGGTGCCGTTGATCGCCGCGGTGCGCCCGAACTCAGTAACCAACAGCACCGCGGTGTCGTTCCACACCGGGCCGAGCTGCTGTTTCAACGACGCAAGCCCCGCATCAAGCTGCGCCAGCCGGCCGGCGAGTTGTCCCTGCGCACCGCCCTCGTTGGCATGCGTGTCCCAGCCCGTGGTATCGAACACCGCCACCTGTGGTCCATTCTCCTGGCGCAGAAATCCAGCGGCCGCGTGCACCACTTCCGCATAGCGCGCGCCGCCACCCTGGGCGGGCTGGGCCATCATCGCGGCATCGCCCTTGTCTTCAGCGGCGATGGTGTCAGCCGCCAGCGCGTCCGCAAGCCGTACCGACAGCAACTTGTCGGAGGCATAGAGGTCGGTGATGCGCGCCAGCGTGTCCTCATCCAGTACGGTCAGCTTCGACGGCGACCAGGAGGTCACGGCGGCAGGCCCGCGCATGACGAGTGGCACGTTCTGCCCGAGCGCGACGCCTGCCTCGCGTTCAGCCTGGTGCGGCATCTCGCTCAGCGCGCGATTGAGCCAGCCGGTCTGCAGGCCATGCGCACGGGGCGTGCCGTTCTCCAGCAGGTCCTGACCGTCGAAATGCGAGCGCTCGCGGTAGGGGCTCGCGACCGCGTGAAATACGATCAACTCGCGCGCACCGAAGGAATCGTGCAGGAAGTTAAGTGCCGGGTGCAGCCCGAAATACCCATCCAGGGGGAGCGCCCCGCCAGGTCCACCGCCGGCTCGCAACGCCAGATCGCCGCGCAGGCGCGGGTAGTCCGGATCCCCGTACGGCGGCACCGCGGCGAGTCCGTCGAGTGCGCCACGCAGAATCACCACCACCAGGCGTGACTTGCCCTGCGCCACGCCGGCGAACGACAGTCGCGGAGCCAGCAGTGCGCCGCCGGCGGCCAGGGCGCCCAGATTGAGGAACTCGCGTCGGTGCATGCGTGACATGGGGTTCTCCGAAAAAGCCTTCAGCGCCGCATGAACTCGGGCGCCGACAACAGGAGCGTCACCGCCTGCGAAGCCGTGGCCGCGTGCGCGATGGCGCTCTTGGTCGTGTCAGTGAGGTTCGCGCCGAGCAGATCCGGCGCCAGTTGCAGCGCGTCCCGGCGGCTGCCGAGGCGCTCTCCGACGGCGTCCGCCCATTCGATGCGTTTCATGAGGGCCGAAGCCCCGTCCCAGTCGGCGCTGCGATCCGGCCAGCCCGCCGGGGACCCGGGCTGCCAGGTTCTTTGACCCAGGAGCTCAAACGGCGCCAGCGGTGCCCGGCCTGCGTCCACCGGCAGGGCGAGCCCGCGATATCCGGAGACGATGTAGTCCAGCGGAGTCTTGTACTTCGCGAGCGGCTGTTCCCACGCCTCGCGTGAGTCGATGAGCGCGCGATAGACGCTGGGCAGATCGCCGCCTGTCTGCGTGAACACGCGCGCGAGCCGTTCGACGGCCGCGGCCGGTGGTTCATCGGCGATGAAATGCCGCGCGAGTTTGGTGGCGATGAAGTGCGCGGTCGAGCGGTGGTGCGCGAGATCGTGCAGCACCGCGACACCCTGCCCGAAGCCTGAGTCCGGGTAACGTTTACCCAGAACCACCTTGGCACCCGGTTCGTGCAGCTCACCGCGAAACTCGAATCCGCCGCTGTCAGAGTCCAGGGGGCGTCCGCCGGTACCGCCGATCGACCAGCCGGTGATCACCTGCGCGAACGTGGTGACGTCACCCTGGGTGTAGCCACCGCCCACCCCGAGCGTGTGCAGCTCGAGAATCTCGCGGGCGAGATTCTCGTTGATGCCGAGGCGGCGCGGATTTGCGTGGCGCTCGGCCTTGATGGCGCGTTCGGAGTGCGGCCCTACCGAGAGATGGTTGTCGAGATACAGCAGCATCGCCGGATGCGTCTCGACGGCGAGCAGCATGTCATTGAAGTTGCCGAGCACGTGCGGGCGAATCGCTTCGCGCTCGAAGCTCCCGGCAAGACCTGCGAGGTACTGCTTGTCCACCGACACGGCGAAGTGATTGCTCCAGAACTGCACCAGGCGTTCGGTGAACGGCCGCTCGCTGGACACCGCCTGAGTGAAGCGCGCCGTCACCTCACTCACGTAGATGGGCTTGAGGTACTGGGGGAGCTTCTGCACCACCGCAGCGGTCGCGGCTTCGCCCGCGGCTGCATTGACAGCGACGCCGTTGCGCCGCGCTGCCTGAATCTGACGCTGCAGCACGAGTCCCTGCGCGAGGATCTCCGCGGATGAACGCAGCGCCGCGTCGGCAAGCAGGGGCGTCGCGGTGAGCTGCGCACGCAGCCAGTCACGGCCGTCGCCGCCGATGGCGGTCAGCTCCTGTGGCCGCGCGCCAAGCCCGAAGCGGTTGGCGGCGATGGCCGAAGTGGGCGGTTGCAGCATCGAGGTGCCTTTGCTGGCGCAATGCCCTGTATAGCGCGCCACCGGGAGCCGCGGTTGACGCGGCGTGCGGGACTGTGACGGGCTACCCGTCCGCTATACTCGCGCCCCGCCCGCTCACCGGCCAAGCAACCGATGCCTTCGCCCGACCTGGTCCTCGTCGACGGCTCTTCTTATGTCTACCGGGCATTCCATGCCCTGCCGCCCTTGTCCAACTCGCGCGGTGAACCAACCGGCGCGGTGCTTGGCGTTCTCAACATGCTGCTGAAATTCGTCAAGGATTTTCAGCCGCGCCGCATCGCGGTGGTCTTCGATGCGCCGGGCAAGACCTTTCGCGATGAGCTGTTCGCCGAGTACAAGGCACACCGGCCGGCGATGCCCGATGACCTGCGGGCGCAGATCGAGCCGTTGCTGAAGATCATCAGCGCACAAGGCCTGCCACTGCTGCGCATTCCCGGCGTTGAGGCGGATGATGTCATCGGCACCCTCGCGCGCCGCGCCGCACAGGCCGGCGAGACGGTACTCATTTCCACCGGCGACAAGGATATGGCACAACTCGTCGACGGCTCGGTCACCCTCATCAACACCATGAACAACGCGATGTTGGATCGCGACGGGGTGAAGGCCAAGTTCGATGTCTACCCGGAGCAGATCATCGACTACCTGGCCCTGGTCGGCGACAGCTCCGACAACATTCCGGGCATCGACAAGGTGGGACCCAAGACCGGCGCGAAGCTGCTGCAGCAATACACCAGCGTCGACAACCTCATCGCGCACGTCGCGGAGGTCCCGGGCAAGGTGGGCGAGAACCTGCGCGCCGGGCTCACAACACTCGAGCTGTCGCGCAAACTCGCCACCATCCGCACCGATCTGGAGTTGCCTCTGTCGATGGAGCAACTGACACCGGGCGCGGCGGACACGGCGGCGCTGCGCGAGCTTTACACGCGCAACGAGCTGCGCGCCCTGCTGCGGCAGCTGGATGGCGACGAGGCGGGCGCAGCCGCTGCTGCCGGCACCCGAGGCGCGGCCGCGACCGGCGTGCCGGACTCACCTGCAGGCGCGCCAGCCGCGACGGCCAACAGCGCCACGGTGCAGATCGAGCGCCACTACGAGACCATCAGTCGCTGGGAAGATCTCGAGCGCTGGCTCACGGCACTGCGCGCGGCGGAACTCTTCGCCTTCGATATCGAGACCACGAGTCTCGACTACATGCGCGCCGAGATCGTCGGCGTATCGTTCTGCATCACCCCTGGCAGCGCTGCCTACGTGCCGCTGCGGCACGTGTACGCTGGCGCGCCGGAGCAGCTCGAGCGCGCCCGGGTACTGGCGGCCCTGCAGCCGATTCTCGAGGACCCGGCTCGCGGCAAAGTGGGTCACAACCTCAAGTACGACGCCCACGTACTCCTGAATGCCGGCATCCATCTTGCCGGCATGCGCTTCGACACCATGCTCGAGTCCTACGTGTGGAACAGCTCCGCCACCAACCACGACATGGACTCGGATGTGCAGCGCTACCTCGGCGTGCGCACCATCACCTACGAGGACGTCGCCGGTAAGGGCGCCAAGCAGATCCCGTTCGACCAGGTGCCGGTGGAACGGGCGGCCGAGTACGCGGCAGAAGAAGCGGACGTGACGCTGCGCTTGCATCAGACGCTGTGGCCGCAACTCACCGCGGTGCCGGCGCTGCGCGAGCTCTATGAGAAGTGTGAGCAACCGCTGGTGCCGGTGCTGCTCGCCATGGAGCATCACGGGGTGCTGGTGGACCGCGAGCGGCTGCGGGCCCAGAGCCGCGAATTCGCGCGTCAGCTGCACGACCTGCTGGCGCAGGCGCACCGCGAAGCGGGCCACGAATTCAACATCGAGTCCCCGAAGCAGCTGCAGCAGATCCTCTTCGAGCGGCTGCAGCTGCCGGTGCGGCGCAAGACCCCGACCGGTCAGCCTTCCACGGCCGAGGACGTGCTGGAAGAGCTCGCCGAGAACTATCCGTTGCCGCGCATTGTTCTGGAGTACCGCGCGCTCGCCAAGCTCAAATCCACCTACACCGACAAGCTGCCGGAGCTCGCCAGAGAGCACAGCGGGCGCATCCATACCAACTACGCGCAGGCAGTTGCAGCCACCGGCAGGCTGTCCTCGGTGGACCCCAACCTGCAGAACATCCCGGTGCGCCGCCCGGAGGGGCGCCGTATCCGCCAGGCGTTCATCGCCCCGCCCGGACACGTGCTGCTGGCGGCGGACTATTCGCAGATCGAGCTGCGGATCATGGCGCACCTGTCCGGGGACGAGAGCCTGCGCGCCGCGTTCGCCGCCGACACGGATGTGCACCAGGCAACCGCCGCGGAAGTCTTTGGCGTCGAGCTCACTGCGGTCACGCCGGATCAGCGCCGCACCGCCAAGGTCATTAACTTCGGCCTCATCTACGGCATGTCGCCGTTCGGACTTGCCCGCAACCTCGGCATCGATCGCGGCGCGGCGCAGGCGTACGTCGAGCGCTATTTCCAGCGCTACCCGGGCGTGAAGCGCTTCATGGACAACACGCGTGCGCAGGCGCGCGAGATGGGCTACGTCGAGACCGTTTTCGGGCGGCGCCTCTACCTGCCTGACATCCGCTCGGGCAACGCGCAGATGCGTCAGTACGCAGAGCGCAGCGCCATCAACGCACCGATGCAGGGCACGGCGGCGGACATCATCAAGCGCGCCATGATCACGGTGGATGCCTGGTGCCGCGCGGAGCACGCGCCGGCGCGGCTCATCATGCAGGTGCACGATGAACTGGTGTTCGAAGTGCCCGCCGAGGCGCTGGCCGCGGTCTCCGCAGCGGTTCGCGAGCACATGGTCAAGGCCGCCTCCTTAAGCGTGCCCCTGCGTGTTGACATCGGTTCCGGAGCCAACTGGGACGAGGCGCACTGATCCGCAATCTGATATCGAACCTCGGGCCGGGTCGGTGAGTCTGTGGTACGCCGGCGAAGCGTCCTGCCTGTCGCCAGCGGGCCACAGCTGCCGCGGCGATGCTTTGTAACGGAAGATCTGTAACGGACGACTCACGGAAGGTTCAATCATGCGAAAACTATTGCTCCTGACTGCCCTGGCGCTCGGCGCCGGCCTCGCGCACGCGGACGACAATTTGTTTTATGTCGGGGCCGGCATCTCGCGGGACAAAGTGGGGGACATCACCAACAACCCGGGCATCAGCCTTTCGGATATCGACAGCACCTCCTGGAAAGTGCTGGCCGGATTTCGCCCGATCAGCCCGTTCGCGGTGGAAGTCGACTACATGAACCTGGGTAGCCAGACGAATACCTTTTTTAACGGCGCGGAAGTCTCGCATTCGGACGCCAAAGCCTTCGCCGGCTACGCGGTCGGGTTCCTGCCGATCCCGCTGCCGTTCCTGGACGTCTATGGGAAGGCCGGGCTTGCCCGCTGGAAGCTCGACGGCAGCTCTTCTGGGTTCGCTCCGCCGCCGGGAAACTTCTTCGCTGTCTCAAACCAGGGCACCGAATTCGCCTGGGGTGTGGGGACACAGGCACATATCGGCAACATCGGCGGGCGCCTCGAGTACGAGGACTTCAATATCCCGAATACCAATGGAGCCAAGGTTTTTTCGCTCGCGTTCATTCTGAGCCTGTTCTAACAGGCGGCAGTTTGTTGCGTATACACCACATCAATCGTCTCAAATTCATGATTTGTAACGAGATTTTTCTCAGGAAAATCGGAACTCCAGAGACCCCCCTGCGTCGAACCTAACGAGTGCATAAGCACTCCCCGCTTCCCTCCCTGAGCGGGTAGACCCGGTTCATGAGACCTGTACCGGGTTAGTCTGGCCCCGGCGGCTTCGCAAGAGACCGCCGGGGTTTTTTATGCCTGGCGGGTGTCAACACTGGGCTAGCCGAGCCAGCGGGCAAGGGTGTCCTCAGCATCCGCGACGCCCGTGCCCTTCAGCGCCGAGAACAGCTGCACGCTGGCGCGCGCTCCCAGCAGACCCGCCGCGTGCCGCAGGGCCTGGCTCGCCTCGCTGCGATTGAGCTTGTCGGCCTTCGACAGCAGCACGTGCACCTGGTGCTGGGGCGCGGCCCATTCCAGCAGCCCCTCATCGCCGGAGGTCAGCCCGCGGCGCGCGTCCACGATCACGAACAGCCCATGCAGGCTCGCGCGCGTATGCAGCGCGTCGATGAGCGGCTTCCAGGTGCGGCGCTCTGTTGCCGGTCCACTCGCATAGCCGTACCCGGGCAGATCGACGAGGCGCTGGTTGGGCGCCAGCTCGAAGAAATTCAGCAGCCGCGTGCGGCCCGGGGTCTTGCTGGTGCGCGCCAGTCCGTGGCGGTGCGTGATGGCGTTGATGGCGCTCGACTTACCCGCGTTGGAGCGGCCGACGAACGCGACCTCGGCGCCGGTGTCGGGCGGGAACTGCGCCGGCGCGGCTGCGCTCACCAGAAACCGCGCGGCGGAAAAGCGGCTCATGCGAACGGCTGGGCGAAAAGCTTCAACACGCCCGTAGTGTACAATTCGCGACCTCCTGTCACGGGCACAAACGGGAAAGAAAACAATGCAGCGGACCCTGAGAGTCGGCTGGATGGGACTCGCCGTCACCGCGATGTTCGCGCTCGGCATGGCGCCGGGATTCACGCGCGCGCAGTCACCCGCCGCGACAGCACCTGCAGCGCCCCCGGCAACCGCGGCGCCAGCAACCGCGGCGCCAGCAACGGCGGCGCCGGCGGCAGCGGCACCGGCAACTGCTGCCGCACCGACGGCCGAGTCCATGTTCCCTTTCACCAGCGGCAAGGCGGCCGACGGTGCCACCAAGTCGGCGGTCTGCTCGTCCTGCCACGGCCCGAATGGCAACAGCGTCAACCCCGACTGGCCGCGGCTGGCCGGCCAGAACGCCGTCTACATCGCCGAGCAGCTGCGGCTGTTTCGCTCCGGGGTGCGCAACAACCCGATCATGAAGCCGCTGGCCGCAACCTTGAGCGACCAGGACATCAGCGATCTCGCGGTGTACTACGAGGCACAGACACCCACGGGCCTGGAGGCAGATCCCTCCTACTGGCAGGCCGGTGAAGCGCTCTACCTGCGTGGCGACCGGGCCCACGAAGTACCGGCCTGCGTCGCGTGCCATGGGCCGGTCGGGCGAGGCAATCTCGCCGCGGGCTACCCGGCGCTGCGCGCCCAGCAATCCGTATACGTGGTGAAGCAGCTGAACGACTACGCGAGCGGCGCGCGCTACACGGGACCGAACCCGGCGCAGGCAAGTCGCAACGGCGTGATGATGCTGACCATCGCCAAGCAGCTGACGTCCGAAGAGATCCGCGACGTGGCCTCCTACGTGCAGGGCATGCGCTGAAAGTGGGCACAACACGGATGCTGCGCCCGCTGCTCATCGCGGTGGTTGTCTGTCTTTGTGCCTGCGGCCGGG
>PMHN01000157.1:1219-3750 GCA_003156695.1 Gammaproteobacteria bacterium | reverse complement strand
GAGGGATTCGAACCCTCGAAGGGCTTTTGACCCTTACGCCCTTAGCAGGGGCGCGCCTTCGACCACTCGGCCATCTCTCCGCTCGCTGAAAATGTCTGTGCTTCAGTTAGTCGGGTCGTCGGCGGCTCCGCCGGCCCGCGTGCGGGGCGGCCATGATACTGAAGGCCCCCGCGCACGGCAAAGCCGCTTCAGGCCATAAGGCGCGCCCGCACGAACTCCTGCACCGACGCGAGCGCGGCATCCAGCGCCTCGGGCTTGCTGCCGCCTGCCTGGGCGAAGTCCGCGCGCCCGCCGCCGCGGCCGCCGACCAGGGCGGCAACGGCGCCTGCAAGCTCGCCGGCCTTGATGCGCGAGGTCTGGTCGGCGGTGACGCCCGCGATCAGCACCACCTTGGTTGAGTTCTCCACACTCGCCAGCACCACGACTGCGGATTTCAGGCGCTCTTTCAGCTGATCCACGGCGTTGCGCAGTGCGCTGGCGTCGGCGTCGGCTACTCTGGCGGCGACGACCTTCACGCCCTGGATGTCCACCGCTCCCGCGGCCAGGTCCACCCCTGCCCCGGAGGCGAGCCGATCCTTCAGGGTGCGGATCTCGCGCTCGAGCTGCCGTGTGCGCTCGAGTTCTGCGCGCACCTTGTCCTTCACGTCCTCGCGCGAGCCGCGTACGAGCGCCGCGAGTTCCTTGAGCAGCCCATCGCCGTGCTCGACGTAGTCGAGTGCGCCTTCGCCCGTCAGCGCCTCGATGCGGCGCACGCCTGCGGCGACGCCGCCTTCGCTCACGATCTTGAAGAGCCCGATGTCTCCGGCCTGGCGCACATGCGTGCCACCACACAGCTCCATGGAAAAATCGCCCAGGCGCAGCACCCGCACGTCCTTGTCGTATTTTTCCCCAAATAAGGCGATGGCGCCCGCTGCGACCGCGCCGTCGTAGTCCATGGTGCGGGTCTCGGCCGGCACGTTGGCGCGAATCTGCGCGTTCACCAGCCGCTCGATGTCTTGCAGCTCGGCGGGCGTCACGGCCTGGAAATGCGCGAAATCAAAGCGCAGCCGGTCGGGAGCGACGAGCGAGCCCTTTTGCTGCACGTGGGCGCCGAGCACTTTGCGCAGCGCCGCGTGCAGTAGGTGCGTGGCGCTGTGATTGAGCGCGACGGCCTGACGGCGCGCGCCGTCCACGCTGGCATCCAGCGTGTCGCCCATCCGGATGGCGCCCTGCTCGAGGGTGCCGATGTGCGCATATGCCGCGCCGCGCTTCTGGGTGTCGGCGACCGCAAAGCGCACCCCCGCGCCCGTGAGCTCCCCGGTATCTCCCACCTGGCCTCCGGCCTCGGCGTAGAACGGCGTGCGATCGAGCACCACTTCGCCGCTCTCGCCGGCGGCGAGTGCCTCGACCGGCGCACCGTCTTTAAGCAACGCCACTACGCGGCCGGACGCCATCAGCCCCTCATAGCCCTGGAACGCCGTGCGCGCATCGAGCGCGGCGCCGCCGCGCAGATCGACGCCGAATTTGCTCGCGTCCTGCGAGCGCTGGCGTTGCTCCTGCATGGCCGCCTCGAAGCGCGGCAGGTCGATGCTCAGTCCCCGTTCGCGCGCCACGTCCGCCGTCAGGTCGGCGGGAAAGCCGAACGTGTCGTAGAGCTTGAACACGGTGTCGCCGTCGATCACCTTCGCTCCGTGGAGGTTACGGATCGCCCCCTCGATCAACACCATGCCGTTCGCGAGTGTCTGGGCGAAGCGCACCTCCTCCTGCTGCAGCACGCGCTCCGCATGGGCGCGGCCGCGGGTAAGCTCCGGGTACGCCTCGCCCATCTCCGCCGCGAGCACCGGGACTAACTTGTAGAAGAATGGTTCCTGGATGCCGAGCTTGTAGCCGTGGCGCACCGCGCGACGGATGATCCGCCGCAGTACGTAACCGCGGCCCTCGTTGGAGGGCAGTACGCCGTCGACGATGAGGAAAGTGCAGGCACGGATGTGATCCGCAATCACCCGCAGGGAGCTGGAGGTGAGCACCGAAGTGCCCGCCAGTTTGCCGGCGGCACGAATCAGGTTCTTGAACAGGTCGATGTCGTAGTTGGAATGCACGCCCTGCATCACCGCGGCGATGCGCTCGAGCCCCATGCCAGTGTCCACCGAGGGCTTCGGCAGCGGCGTCATCCTGCCGTCGGCGGAGCGCTCGAACTGCATGAACACCAGGTTCCAGATCTCGACAAACCGGTCGCCCTCCTCATCGGGCGAACCGGGCGGTCCGCCGGCGATCTTCGGGCCGTGGTCGTAGAAAATCTCGCTGCAGGGTCCGCAGGGACCCACATCTCCCATGGACCAGAAGTTGGAAGACTCCCCCAGGCGCGCAAAGCGCTCCGGGCTTACGCCGATGTCCTTCAGCCAGATGTCCGCCGCCTCGTCATCGGTCTTGTACACCGTGCACCACAGGCGCGCGGGATCCAGTCCCAGGTTGTAGATGAGGAAGTCCCACGCGAAGTGAATCGCTTCGCGCTTGAAATAATCCCCGAAGGAGAAGTTGCCGAGCATCTCGAA
>PMHN01000157.1:0-1207 GCA_003156695.1 Gammaproteobacteria bacterium | reverse complement strand
GTTGGTGAACAGCAGCGTCGGGTCGTTCCCGGGCACGAGCGAACCCGAGGGCACCACGATATGACTCTGCGCCCGGAAGAATTCCAGGAACGCACCGCGCACTTCCGCCGCGCTCATGTAAGACGGTTTGGCCAAGGTCGTTTCAGTCCAAATCGGGATCGGCGCCAGTGGCCGCGCGGATATGATCTGATGAAAAGCCCCGATACTGCAAAAAACGTGCTTGCCGCGCCCTTTCCGCCCAACTGGACGGGGGCTTGGCGCCGAACTTGGCGACCCGGGTGCTCCTGGCGAGGGCGTGCCAGTCCGGTCCGCTCGCCAGCGCCGCTGCGATCAACTCCGCGGCGAGCCCGTGCTGGCGCAACTCTGCAGCGATCCGCACCGGACCCTGCCGGCGGCGGGCATGGAAACTCACGAAGTTCTGGGCGTAGCGCTCATCGTCCAGCAGGCGCTCAGCGGTAAGTGCGGCCAGGACCACCGCGACGCTGTCCGCGTCGAATCCCCTGGAGATGAGCTTTTGGTGCAGCTCGCTGGTGGCGAAGTCCCGGCGGCTAAGGAGCGTGACCGCCGCCGCGCGCACCGCGCCGGGGTCAGCGCTGCGCTCCGCATCCACGCGCCGGAGGTTTTTGCGCAGGGCCATCGGCTTTAGGATCGCGCCGCCGCTTACAGCGGCGCGCTTAAGGTCAGGCGGTCTTGGCCGCCTGCTCGCCGTTACCGTTACGCTGCTGCTTCACCGGCAGGAGCCGTGCCCTCACCAGGTCCTCGATTTCGCGGGCAATTTCCTTATTGGACTGCAGGTAGGTGCGCGCGTTGTCCTTGCCCTGGCCGATGCGGTTGCCCTTGTACGAGTACCAGGCGCCGGACTTTTCGATGATGCCCTGGGCACTCGCGAGCTCGATGATCTCGCCTTCGCGTGAGATGCCGGCTCCGTACATGATCTCGAATTCCGCCTCACGGAAGGGAGGTGCGACCTTGTTCTTCACCACCTTGACGCGGGTCATGTTGCCGGTGACTTCCTCGCCATTCTTGATCGCGCCGATACGGCGGATGTCCAGCCGCACCGAGGCGTAGAACTTCAGCGCATTGCCACCGGTGGTGGTCTCCGGATTGCCGTACATCACGCCGATCTTCATGCGCATCTGGTTGATGAAGATGACCATGGTGTTCGAGCGGCTGATGTTGCCGGTGAGCTTGCGCAGCGCCTGCGACA
>PMHN01000315.1 GCA_003156695.1 Gammaproteobacteria bacterium | reverse complement strand
GACGTCACCTACGGCGGCGCCGGCGAATTGCAACAGGGTGTCGTCGACATGCCGTACGCCATTCCAAATGTGCGGTGCGAGAACGGCCCCGCGGCGAACCATGTTCGCATCGGCTGGTACCGCTCGGTGTTCAACATCCCGCACGCTTTCGCGGTCTGCTCCTTCGCTGACGAGCTCGCCGCCGCCGCCGGCCG
Source organism: Gammaproteobacteria bacterium (assembly GCA_003156695.1). GTDB lineage: Bacteria > Pseudomonadota > Gammaproteobacteria > Steroidobacterales > Steroidobacteraceae > 13-2-20CM-66-19. Next base: position 6,646 of record PMHN01000315.1, on the reverse strand, counting down.
CGACGTGACCATGCGCATGAGCGGACCGCCGGTGTTCGCGGTTGCCTCGCGCGCGGCGATCAAAAGCGAGGTCGTGCGGCTGTCGGTTCTTGGCGCCGGACTGATCGCCGTGCTGTTACTCGCGGCCTATCGCTCGGTGGCCGCGTTGCTCCTGGGGATGCTGCCGGTCGCCTCGGGCGCCCTCGCCGGCGTCGCCGCGGTTGCACTCGGCTACGGCACCGTCCACGGCATTACGCTCGGATTCGGCGTCACGCTGATCGGCGAGGCGGTTGATTATTCGATTTATCTTTTCATCCAGCGCACGGTGCTGTGGCAACTGTCGGTATGGCCGACGATCCGCCTCGGCGTGCTCACTTCGATCTGCGGTTTTGCGGCGCTGCTACCGTCCTCGTTTCCGGGTCTGGCGCAGCTCGGGCTGTATTCCATCGCGGGTCTGGAGGCGGCAGCTCTCGTCACACGCTTCGTGCTGCCCGCCTGGCTGCCGCCGAACTTCGCCATCGCGGACCTGACGCAGCTCGGTACGCGCGTGCACGGCATGCTGCGCAGACTCGCCTCAGCGCGACTGTATATCCTGCTGCTGCCGGCGCTGGCGGCCGTGTATCTCTACGGCCATCGCGATTCGCTCTGGAACCACGAATTGTCGGCCCTGAGTCCGATTTCCCTGGCCGACCAGGCCTTCGACGCGCGGCTGCGTGCGGACGCCGGTGCGCCCGACGCGCGCTACATGGTGGTGGTGTCGGGTCGTGATCGTGAGCTCGTGCTCGAGGCGTGCGAGACGGTGAGCGCCAAACTCACGCAGCTCGTCTCCACAGGCGTCATCGGGGGGTTTGACACGCCGACTCACTACCTGCCGAGCCTCGCCTCCCAGCGCGCGCGTCTGCGGAGCCTGCCACCGCCAGCTGAGCTCAGCGAGCGCCTGAATGCGGCACTGATCGGACTGCCCGCCCGCCGCGCTGCACTCAAGCCGTTCGAGGACGACGTCGAGCAGGCGCGCCACTCCACGCCCCTGACCGCGGCAAGCCTCGACGGCACGTCGCTCGAGACGCCTCTCGGCGCTTTGCTGATGCAGAGTTCAACGGGTTGGGCGGCGCTGTTGCCGCTGCGCCCGGCAGGGCCGCACGAATTGGCCGCTGCGGACGCCGACCGCGTGCGCGCTGCTGTCGCGCAGGTATCGCCAGCCAGGGTGGTGCTGATTGATCTCATCGGCGAAACCAACCGTCTGTATTCCGGTTACCTTACGGAAGCTGCGCACCTGGCGCTCACCGGATTCGCTGCGATCGTGCTGCTGCTGCTGGTGGCGCTGCGCTCGCCCGTGCGGGTCATGCGGGTGGTCGTGCCGCTGGCGCTTGCGGTCATCGCGGTTGCGGGGTTGTTGGTTGCACTTGGCCAGCAACTCACCATCCTGCACATCGTCGGAATGCTGCTGATCGTGGCAATCGGCTCAAACTATGCGCTGTTCTTCGACCGCAACCGCCAAAACCCGCAGCACGCCTCCGTGCCGCTGACGCTGGCGTCGCTGGTGATCGCCAATCTCGCCACCGTCACCGCCTTCGGTGTGCTCGCGTCCTCGAAGGTTCCGGTGCTTGCCGACTTGGGTTCGACCGTGGCGCCCGGCGCACTCCTCGCCCTGGTGTTCTCAGCGCTGCTTGCCTACACGCCGGAACCAGCCTACACGCATCAATCCGCGCCACCGCCTGAACCCGCGCAGCCACCGCCAACTGGCGCCTGATGCATACGATCTTCGAGCCCGCCCGCTCCGGGTGCTTTGCGCCGCAGCGTATGCTGATGCTGCCGGCCGCCTACACCGCGCCGGATGATTTCGTGCGCGAGGGATTCGCCACGGCGGTGCGCGGGCGAGGCATCGAGCTCGACCTGGTATTCGCGGAGCCCGGACTTCAGCATCTGACCGATCACTCCATCGCAGAGCGCTTGCACCAGGAACAGATCCTGCCGGCGCGCGCACTCGGCTGTGCGCTATGGCTCGGCGGCATTTCGCTGGGCGGCTTCATCGCACTGCGCTGCGCCGCGCAGTATCCGCAGGACATCGCCGGCCTGTGCCTGTTCGCGCCCTACCTCGGCAGCCACATCATGACCGGCGAGATCGCACGCGCACACGGCGCGCACCACTGGGAGCCGGGCACAGCGGCCGAGGATGACGACGAGCGGCTGATCTGGCGCTTCATCAAGACGCGTCCGTCCAGCATGCCGATCCATCTGGGCGTGGGACGCCAGGACCGCTTCGCCGATCGCCACGCGCTGCTCGCCGCCGCGCTGCCCGCGGCCGATGTCGACTGGGTATCCGGCGGTCATGACTGGCCGACCTGGCGGCGGCTCTGGGAGAATTTTCTCGACCATCGCTTCGTACCCCACGGCGCCCATGCCTGAGCTCGCCTCGCGTCCGAGATACCGGCCCTCGCCTGCCATCAGCGCCTCGGTGGTGTTGCACATCGGGGCGGCCGCGGCGGTGCTCGTGCGGCCGCAGGCGTGGCCGTGGGCGCTGTCGGCGGTCGTCGCGGATCACCTGCTGCTCACAGGTGCAGGCCTGTGGCCACGCAGCTCGCTCCTCGGACCGAACTGGACGCGGCTGCCGGAGCCGTTTGCGCCGCGCGCCTCGGTCGCCGTCACCATCGACGATGGCCCGGATCCGGAGGTCACACCGCGCGTCCTCGATCTGCTCGATACGGGCGGCGCGCGGGCCACGTTCTTCTGCATCGGCGAGCGCGTTCTGCAACACCCGGAACTCACCCGCGAGATCGTGCGCCGGGGACACGCGGTGGAAAACCACTCGCAGCGTCACCTGCATCGCTTCTCGCTGCTGGGACCTGCCGCCATGGCGGCAGAAGTCGCGCGGGCGCAGCAGGCGATCAGCGACACGACCGGTGAAGCCGCGCGCTTTTTCCGTGCGCCCGCCGGGCTGCGCAACCCGTTTCTCGCAGCGGTGCTCGAGCACGCGCAGCTGCGGCTTGCAAGCTGGACCCGTCGTGGCTTCGATACGCGCAACGGCAACGCCGATGACGTACTCGGCAGGCTCACGAAAAATCTCGCCAGCGGCGACATCCTGCTGTTGCACGACGGTCACGCGGCCCGAACCCAGGCGGGCTCGCCGGTCATCCTGACGGTCCTGCCGCGGCTGCTGGCGGCGCTGTCCGGCGCGGGCCTCAAGCCCGTCACTTTGCGCGCTGCACTGCCGCCGGCGCAGGCCCAGCCGGCGTCCGTGCGGGCGTCGTGAGCTCCCGCGCGTCCGCGTCCCTGGTGGAGGCAGCGAGCGGCTGCTATCGCGACAGCGGGCGCTTCGCCTGGCATTTCGCGCGCGGCAAGCTTGCGGGCGATCCGGTGTTCGCCGCAATCCTCGCCCATGGACTTCTTGAGGGTCACGCGCGCGTTCTGGATCTGGGCTGCGGGCAGGGGCTGCTGGCGGCGTGGCTCCTCGCCGCACGGGCCGGATACGAAACCTCGGGAACCTGGCCGCAGGGCTGGCCCGCGCCACCACACCTTGATCGCTATACCGGTGTTGAAATCAATCCGCGCGAAGCCGCGCGCGCGCACGCGGCCGGTGCGCGCTGNNGAGGCCGACGCGATCGTGATACTGGACGTGCTGCACTACATGGACCGTGCATCGCAGGAGAGCGTGCTCGCAAAAGCCCGTGGCGCGCTCGCCCCGGGCGGGCGGCTGCTGCTGCGTGTCGGGGATGCAGCCGGCGGACCCGGTTTTACCGTAAGCCGGCTGGTGGACACGACGGTCGCCTTTGCGCGTCACCGCCGGCTGATGCGGCTGCACTGTCGGGCGCTGCGCGAGTGGCTGGAGGTTCTGGCACGCGCGGGATTCAGCGCGCGAGTGGTTACCCGCAACCGCGGCGCGGCATTCAGCAACGTACTCCTGCTCGCACAGGCCGCATGACAGAGCGTATGAAACCGCTGGCACTTACGGGCTTCACCGCCACCAGCTGCTTAGGGTTGGGACTCGACGCCACACTCGCTGCCTTGCGCGCCCGGCATACGGGACTTGCGCCCTGCGCGTTCGAGTCCGTCGTACTCGACACCTACGTTGGTGAAGTCCCCGGCGTGGACCACTCACCTCTGCCGGTTGAATTCACCGACTACGAGTGTCGTAACAATCGACTGGCACACCTCGGCCTGGCCCAGGACGGCTTTGCGGCGTCTGTGCGGCACTGCGCGGCGCGCGTGGGCGCGGAGCGCGTCGGGGTGTTCCTGGGTACCAGCACTTCCGGAATTCTCGAAACCGAGCTCGCCTACCGCGGCCGCGACGCTGCCAGCGGTGCATTGCCCACCGAGTTTCGCTACCGCGGTGCTCATAACACCTTCTCGCTCGCCGCCTTCGTGCGCGAGGCGCTGCAGCTCACGGGGCCCGCGGTGGTGATCTCCTCGGCCTGCTCGTCGAGCGCCAAGGTGTTCGCGTCCGCACAACGCGCCCTCGCGGCGGGCCTCATCGATGCAGCCGTGGTCGGCGGCGTCGACTCGCTGTGCCTCACGACGCTCTACGGCTTCCACTCCCTGCAACTCGTGTCACGCCTGCCCTGCCGGCCTTTCGACGCGGCGCGCGACGGCATTTCCATCGGTGAGGCGGCGGCATTCGCACTGCTGGAGCGCCCCGACGCGGTCGATGCGACGCTGCTGCTGCTGGGCACGGGCGAGTCGAGCGATGCGTATCACATGTCCGCGCCGCATCCGCAGGGACGTGGCGCAGGCGCCGCGATGCTCCAGGCACTGGAGAGCGCGGGCCTCACGAGCGCCGACATTGACTACATCAACTTTCACGGTACCGCCACGCCAAGCAACGACGAGTCGGAGGCGCGCGCGGTTGCGGCGGTTCTGGGGAGCGAGACGCCCGGCAGCTCCACCAAGGGCGCGACCGGGCACACCCTGGGGGCTGCCGGAGCGCTCGAGGCAGTGATCTGCGCGCTCGCCCTGCGCCATGACTTCATGCCCGCGGGTGTCAACACCGCCGCGGTGGATCCGGCGCTCAAGGTGAACTACCTGCGCGACAACCTGCCCGGGCGCGTGACGCACGTCATGAGCAACTCCTTCGGTTTTGGCGGTTCTAACTGCAGCCTGATATTCGGCAAGCGCGGGCGCGGATCATGACCCTTACTGCCTGCGTCAACGGTGTCGGCCTGCTGGGTCCGGGTATCAGTAACTGGCCGCACGGGCTACAGATCCTGCGCGGCGAGGTCCCCTACGCCGCAGCGCCGACCGTGCTGCCGGTGCCGGCCTGTCTGCCGAGTGCCGAGCGGCGACGCACCGGTGCAATCGTGCGGCTCGCGCTCGCAGTCGGCCTCGAAGCCACGACCAACGCCGCGGCCGATCCGGCGATGCTGCCGGCGGTGTTCAGCTCCTCGGGGGGCGACGGGGCGAACTGCCACGAGATCTGTCAGGTGCTCGCGGGCACCGAGCGCGCCTTGTCACCGACCCGATTTCACAACTCCGTCCACAACGCGGCATCGGGCTACTGGGGCATCGCGACCGGTGCCACGGCGGCCTCGAATGCCCTGTGTGCGTTCGACGCCAGCTTCGGCGCGGGGCTGCTCGAAGCACTGGCGCAGGTGCAGGTCGAGCACACCGCGGTGCTGCTCATCGCCTACGACGCAAACTACCCCGAGCCGCTCTACAGCAAGCGTCCCATCCCGGATGCATTCGGCGTCGCGCTCGTCCTCGCTCCCGCGACCGGCGCGACCACGCTCGCGCGCTTGAGCGTTACGCTCAGCGACACGGCCGCCGCTCGCATGCCGCAGCCGGCACTGGAAACCCTGCGCGCCGCGATTCCAGCCGCACGCCCNNACGCAGCCTGCCGCTACTCGCGGGCCTGGCGCGGCGCGCGACACGCGATGTGGTGATCGACTATCTTGGACCTAAGAACCTCGCGCTGCGGATCGAGCCATGCCCTTAGACCACCAGTGGATCGAACAGCACATCCCTCACAAGGGCCGCATGTGTCTCCTCGATGAGGTGCTGTCCTGGGATGCAACCCATATCCGCTGCCGCAGCGTAAGTCACAAGAGCCCGGAGAATCCGCTGCGCGCTTACGGGCGGCTGGGTGCGGCGTGCGGCATCGAATACGCGGCGCAGGCCATGGCGGTGCATGGCGCGCTGATCGCGGCGAGTGCGCCGCTCGCGAGCACGCTGTCCGTGGGGCTGCGCCGCAGCACCGGGCCTGCCGTCGGCTATCTGGNNTGGCGAGCGTGCGCAACGTCGCGCTGCACGTGATCCGCCTCGACGACCTCGACGCGGATCTGGTCGCCGCGGCCGAACGGGTTACGGGAGACGGCAGCACGGTCATGTATGAGTTCAGCGTGTGGAGCGCGCAACAGACCCTGCTCAGCGGTCGGGCGAGCATCGTGGTGACGGGATCCCCCCATGAGTAGCACCGGTAAACGGGCGCTGGTCACCGGTGGCAGCGGCGGCATCGGCGCCGCACTGTGCCGCCGGCTGGCACGCGACGGCCATCATGTCTACGTGCATGCGCACCGTGGCGTGGCCGCGGCTGCGGCGCTGGTGCAGGAGATCACCGCCAGCGGCGGTGAGGCGGAGGCGATCTGCTTCGACATTACCGATGCGCCAGCCGTGGGTGCCGCGCTCGCCGGCGCGCTCGAGTCCGGTCCCATCCAGATCCTGGTGAACAACGCGGGCG
>PMHN01000326.1 GCA_003156695.1 Gammaproteobacteria bacterium | reverse complement strand
CTCTTCCTGTTCATTGCAATGTCGAGCTTGTGTACGATGATTCCAGGCTTCGAACCCCCGACGGGCTCTCTGTCAACAACGGCGGCGCTCGCCGCGTGCGTATTTCTCGCCGTGCCGTTCTTCGGAATCGCGGAACAGGGTGTGCGGGGATACCTAAAAACCTACACCGAACCCACCATCCTCATGCTGCCATTCAACATCATCAGTGAACTCTCGCGCACTCTGGCTCTCGCCATGCGCCTTTTCGGCAACATGATGAGCGGCGTGATGATCATTGGCATCTTGCTCACGATTACGCCATTACTGTTTCCGCTCGTGATGCTGGCGCTCGGCCTTCTCACCGGGATGGTCCAAGCCTACATTTTCAGCATTCTGGCCGCGGTTTACATTGCGGCTGCCACCCGTACGCGCACAAGAGAGATTTCACATGGATAGCAGTACCTGGATCGCGATCGCGTCGATTGTCACCGCCGGCCTTACCATTGGAGTGGGCTGCGTGGGTCCTGCCTTAGGGGAAGGACGAGCCGTCGCGGTGGCGCTCAGTTCGCTGGCCCAGCAGCCGGACGCCTCGGCCACGATCACTCGAACCTTGTTTGTGGGCCTGGCGATGATCGAGTCACTGGCCATTTACTGCTTTGTCGTATCCATGATCCTCATATTCGCCAATCCCTTCTGGACACATGTCATCGCCCAAGTGCCGGGGAAATGAGCCATGCTGATTGATTGGTTCACGGTCGGTGCACAAGCGGTGAACTTCATCATCTTGGTGTGGTTGCTCAAACGCTTTCTCTACAAACCCATCCTGAACGCCATCGATGCTCGCGAAAAGCGCATTGCGACAGAATTGGGTGCGGCCGGTGCTCGAGAGGCCCAAGCGCGAAGGTCGCACGATGAATTTGACCGGAAAAGTAAGCAATTCGACCAAGAGCGCGACGCGTTGATGGCAAAGGCCACGCTTGAGATCAAAACAGAGCGCGAACGGCTATTGAACGACGCCCGCAAGGCGGCGACCGCCCTGCTGTCCGAACAGCGCGCCGCTGCGCGCAAAGACACCACATCGCTCATGGATCAGATGATGCGGTTGGCGGCCACCGAAGTCTTCGATGTGGCACGCCAGGCGCTTAGCGATCTCGCATCCATGACACTGGAGGAGCGGTTGGGGGAGATATTCACGCGCCGCCTGCGGGAGCTGAAACCAGAATCGAAACAGTTGCTCGAGGTTGCACTCAGAGCGCCGCACGCTGCAGCGATGGTGCGCAGCCGCTTCTCCTTGGCCACGCAAGAAAGGGCGACTATACAAAATGCGCTCAACGAAACATTTGCCGCCGATATCCGCTTGGCGTTCGAGACCGCGCCGGACAGCGTTTGCGGCATTGAATTGACAGTGGGCGGTCAAAAGCTCTCTTGGAGCATCGCCGGATACCTAGGAGCGCTCGAAGAGAAGGCGCAGGCCCTCATAGACGCCCAAATCAAGCCATCAGGCGCCGTGCCTGAATTCAACATTGCGGCCACGACAATATCGGTGCCACCCATCGTCGCGCCCGGATCCGCGCCGGCTGTGGTCGACCCCTATGCCCACGCCTTGGCATCTTGACCATGGCGTCTACCCCCGCACACGTCGCCCTTGAACGCACATTTGCGGCGATCCGGGAAGCCCGAGAGACATTCGTACTGGACCTTGTGCCGCATGAGGTGGGGCTGGTCACCCGGGTGTCCACCGGCATCGCCACCGTTTCGGGGTTACCGGAGGTTGGATTCGAGGAATTGGTGCGATTTCCCGGCGGCACGTACGGCATCGCCTTCAACATCGATCCAACGGAAGTCAGCGTCATTCTTCTGGGAGACTGCCAAACCGTTCGAGTCGGAGATCAGGTCGCTCGGACCGGTCGTGTGATGGATGTGGCTGTCGGCGAGGGCCTGCTCGGACGAGTGATTGATCCGCTCGGTGAACCGCTTGATGATCAGGGCGCCCTCATAGGGACGGAACGACGCCCTGTCGAGCGTCCCGCCCCACCCATCATGGATCGGGCCGCCGTGGTTGTCCCGTTACAGACGGGCCTGAAAGTCGTCGATGCGATGATCCCGATAGGCCGCGGGCAGCGCGAATTGATTCTCGGCGATCGGCAAACAGGGAAAACCGCCATTGCGGTCGACTCAATCTTGAACCAGCGCGGCAAGAACGTGATCTGTGTGTACTGCGCCATCGGTCAGAGAGCATCCGCGGTCGCCAAAGTCGTGGCCCAATTGCGCGAGAGCGGCGCCATGGATTACTGCATCGTTGTGGTGGCCGAAGGCAACGAAGCGCCTGGTCTTAGCTACATCGCGCCCTACGCCGCTACGAGCATTGCGGAGTTCTTCATGGAAGCGGGGCGCGACGTGCTGATTGTCTACGATGATCTCACTCATCACGCGCGAAGCTACCGCGAACTCTCTCTATTGCTGCGTCGGCCACCGGGACGGGAGGCGTTTCCGGGCGACATCTTTTACATTCACTCCCGTCTCCTGGAACGGGCGACGCATTTGTCCGCGGATCGTGGCGGCGGCTCATTGACCGCCCTACCCATCATAGAGACCGAGGCACAGGATATCTCAGCCTACATTCCGACCAATCTGATCTCGATCACGGACGGTCAGATCTATCTATCGCCTACCCTATTCGAACTGGGGGTATTGCCGGCAGTCGATGTCGGTCAATCGGTGTCTCGCGTCGGGGGTGCGGCACAACGCGCGGCGTATCGTGCCGTTGCCGGCGACCTCAAGCTTTCCTACTCCCAGTTTGAGGAACTGGAATCTTTCTCGCGATTTGGTACACGGCTGGATGACTCCACACGGAAAATCATTGAGCATGGACGACGCATCCGCGAATGCCTCAAACAACCCGAGTCCCGGCCGGTATCGCTGACCGACCAATTGGCGGTGTTGCTGGCATTGGCGGCGGGGCTATTTGACTCGATACCACTGGACAAAGTATCCGACGCCGAGCACGCGCTGCGTCAGGCGACGACAAGCCTTGCGGCAGAGGTCGTTGACCGACTGACGTCCGCATCCAATTTGAGCGATATCGATAGGAAAGCCGTCCTGGACATTGCCACGATATCGCTGGCACCGTTTCACTCTGTTGCCCCGACGACACCCATTGCGCAGGTGGCGTCATGAGTCGCGGCTCCGAAGCTCTCAGTCGAAAGATAAACGGCGCGAAGGACCTTTCCGCGGTGGTCCGCTCGATGAAGGCGCTCGCCGCGTCGAGCATCGCGCAATACGAACAGTCGGTCGAATCCCTGCAGGACTACGCCCGCACCGCAGAGCTCGCCCTGTCCGTATGCCTTCGTGAGATGGGTTCGACGGCTCACGATACGGACAAATCGGGCACCCCCACCCGGGGCGCGATCGTTTTTGGCTCGGACCAGGGTCTCGTCGGACGCTTTAACGAAGTGCTCATGGAGTTCGCCGTCCGTACACTCCGCGCATTGCCGGGCGATACTCGCTGTGTCTGGGTTGCGGGAGATCGCATGCGGGAACTCGTGACGCAAGCGGGATTGCCCTCGCCGACTTACCTAGCCGTTCCCCATTCGATTGATGGCATCCTGCCGCTCGTGGACCAGATCCTGATCGGCATAGAGACTGCCCGACAGAAGAGTCACGTTAATGAAATTTATGTGTATCACAATCAACCGCTCGCATCCGCGGGTTACCGACCCGTCAGCAAGCGTCTGTTGCCGCTCGATGCGATCTGGCAACGCGAATTAACGGCGCTTCGCTGGGTCACTCCGACAATACCCGAAGTCATTAGTGGAACCAGGGCCTCACTGCAGGCGTTCGTCCGCGAATACCTCTTTGTCCTGTTGTTTCAGGCTTGTGCACAATCGCTGGCTAGCGAAAATGCCAGTCGTTTGGCGGCGATGCAACGTGCCGAGGAGAATATCTCGGACGTTCTGCAGGGACTTACGCGCAAATTCCATCGGATCAGGCAGGAGTCCATCGATGAGGAACTCTTCGAAGTAGTTTCCGGTTATGAGGCGTTATCGAAAAGCGGTCCACTTCAGTGACTAAATTCTCGAGGCCGTCCCTGTTCACACCATTCTNNCAGTACCCTACCCGCCTACTACCTCATGATCAGCGCGCTCATCGGCAACCAGCCTCTTATCTGGGATCACCCAGTCCAGCTCCGCTCAGGCGCAAATTCCCTTACGCTCGACCAGCGCCGCGCTTCACCGATCAACTGACGCTGCGCTCAGTTCGCTCCGGGTGGGGTAGGTCCAGTTCGTCTCGACCACCCGCTTGTTTTTTCGGCATAGCGACTCCGCTCATTCCTTGAGCGCCGACTGGCCGTCGCCCGCGACGTATATCATTGCCCGCACGACCACCGCGGGCCACACATGTCCCTGCTGAAGATCTATTTACGCGTCCTGGCGTTGCTGGGCCCGGAAAAGTGGCTGGCGACGTCCCTGGCCGTTGCCAACCTCGGCATGGCTGCAGTCTTCCTGCTCGAGCCGTGGTTGTTCGGCCGTGTGGTGGATGCGCTGGCCGCGAAACACTCGGGCGACGCCTGGTCCTACATAGGCTGGTGGACCGGCGTGGGGTTTTTCGGCGTCGCCGCGAATGTGATGGTGTCTTTGTATTCTGATCGCCTCGCGCATCGACGGCAGCTGGCCGTGATCGTGGACTTCTTTGAGCATGCCCTCGCCCTGCCCTTGGGGTTCCATGATCGTCAGCACACCGGTCGACTGCTGCGCACGTTGCACGCCGGCAGCGGTAACCTGTTTGGCCTGTGGCTGTCCTTCTTTCGAAGTCACCTGAGCACCCTCATCGCCATCCTGGTGATGATCCCGCTGGCATTGCGCATCAACTGGAAGCTCGCGCTGCTGATGATTGCGCTGATGTCCACGTTCGTCCTGTTCAACTCCATAGTCGTCCGCCGCACCGGCGACGCGCAGCGCAAAGTGGAGCAGCTTAACCAGGAGATCGGCGAGCGCACCGGAGATGTGTTTGGCAACGTCATGGTGGTGCAGAGCTTCTCGCGCGTCGTCACCGAGGTTGCTGCGCTTCGGCAGCTGGTCGCACAGGTTCTGGCGGCGCAGTACCCGGTGCTGCGAGGCTGGGCCTGGGTGTCGCNNATCGTAAGCTTCGTCGGCTTCGCGATGATGATGATCGGGCGCCTCGAGCAACTGGCAGGCTTCATCTCTGAAATATTCTTTCAGGCGCCGGCACTCGCGAATTTCTTCGAAGTCCTCGATGCCCAAAGCGGCCTGCACGAAGCACCGGGCGCTCCGGATCTGAAGGATGTGCGGGGCGAGGTGGCGTTCGACGGTGTGTCCTTCGGGTACGATGCCGCGCACCCGGTCCTCAAGGGTCTCACTTTCAAGGTGCCAGCAGGTGCCACCGCGGCAGTCGTCGGACCCACCGGCGCTGGCAAAACCACTGCGCTGTCGCTGCTCTACCGCGCCTACGATCCTGGGAGCGGCCGGATCACCATCGATGGGGTCGACATCCGCACCGTGAGCCTGTCGTCACTGCGGGCGCACATCGCCGTCGTGTTCCAGAACCCGGGACTGCTCTATCGTTCAATCGCCGACAATCTGCGCATGGGAAAACCCAGCGCCAGCTACACCGAACTCGAGACCGCGGCGCGCGCGGCTGAAGCGCATCACTTCGTCGCCGCCAACGCGACGGTGATCGGCAGTGNNCGGGCTACGCCACCATGGTGGCCGAACACGGTAAGTCACTGTCCGGTGGCGAACGGCAGCGTCTGTCGATCGCCCGCGCGATGCTCAAGGATGCGCCGATTCTCATTCTCGACGAGGCCACCAGTGCGCTCGACAACGCGACCGAAGCGCGCGTGCAGCGCGCGCTCGGTGCACTGCTGAAGGAACGCACGACCTTCGTCATCGCGCATCGCCTCTCGACCGTGCGCGCCGCTGATACCATCCTGGTCATCAAGGAAGGACGGCTTGTTGAACAGGGACGCTACGACGAGCTGGTCAG
>PMHN01000042.1 GCA_003156695.1 Gammaproteobacteria bacterium | reverse complement strand
TTGCCGTACCACGGTGCCAGTTCATCGTTCAGGGTCGGCACGCGCGAGCGGTAGAAATACGACAGCGCGAGGTGATCCTGCAGTCCGCGCCCGACCGCCGGGCTGTCCACCACGACGGGGATATCGAAGCGCCGCAGCAGTGCACCGTCGCCGATGCCCGAAAGCTCGAGGAGCTGCGGAGAGTTGATGGCGCCGGCCGCGAGCAGCACCTCGCGGCGCGCCTGCACCACCTGCCGCGTGCCGCCCTGGAGGTACTCGAGGCCGCTGGCGCGCGTGCCTTCAAACAGTACACGCACCGCCTGCGCGTGCAGGCGCACCTCCAGGTTCGCGCGCCGCATCGCCGGCCGCAGGTAGGCGCTGGCACTCGAGACCCGCACGCCATCCCTGATGGTCACCTGCCACACGCCGGCGCCCTCGGCCTGCGCGCCGTTGAAGTCGCGCGTGTGCGAGATGCCGAGCGTGCCGCAGGCCGCAATGAACGTGTTGCACAGCGGGTGCACGCTGGCGCTCGGGTCGCTGACATGCACCGGTCCGCCGGCGCCGTGAAACTCGGACGCCCCGAGGACGTGGTCCTCGAGCTTGCGGAAGTAGGGCAGCACCTCCTCATACGACCAGCCCGGGTTGCCGGCGGCGCGCCAGTCGTCGAAGTCAGCGGGCTGCCCGCGCACGAACACCATGGCGTTGATCGAGGTGGAGCCGCCCAGCACCTTGCCGCGCGGCCAGAACGAGCGGCGGTTGTCGAGCCCGGGGTCGCCGTCCGCCTCGTACATCCAGTTGTAACGCGGGTCGTTGAAGGTGCGGGCGTAGCCGATCGGCACCCGCAGCCACGGCGAACGATCTGAGCCGCCAGCCTCGAGCAGGAGCACCCGCAGGCGTCCGTCGGCTGTCAGGCGGTTGGCGAGCACGCACCCGGCCGCGCCCGCCCCGACGATAACGTAGTCATACCCGTTCATCTGTGATAATCAGGCCCGCCATGAAGCTCACCGACATCAAAACCTTCATCGTCGGCAACCCGCAGCCGGGCAATGGCGGCCGCTACTTCGTGTTCGTGAAGCTCACCACCGACGGCAACGTGCACGGTGTCGGTGAAGCCTACTGCGTGCCGTTTCATCCCGAGGTCGTCACGCGCATGCTCGTGGATGTCTTTGGACGCTACCTCGCTGGCGAGGATCCGCACAACATCGAGAGCATGTGGCGGCGCGTGTACTCGGCCGGCTACACGCAGCACCCGGACCTTACCCTCATGGCGGTGTTGTCGGCGCTCGAGATGGCCTGCTGGGACATCATCGGCAAAGAGGCCGGGCAGCCGGTCTACAACCTGCTCGGCGGCCGTGTGCACGAGCGGCTGCGCTCCTACACCTACATCTACGCGCGCCCCGGTGACAAGAGCGACGTGTACCAGGATCCTGACCTCGCGGCCGAGCGTGCCGCGGAGTACGTCGCGCAGGGATTCACGGCGCTGAAGTTTGATCCGGCGGGCCCCTATAGCGCCTTTGACGGGCGGCAGCTGTCGCTCGAGACCCTGGCGCTGTGCGAGCGCTTCATGCGGCAGCTGCGCGCCGCCGTCGGTACGCGCGCGGACCTGATGTTCGGCACCCACGGACAGATGACCGCGGCGGGCGCGATTCGCCTCGCGCGCCGCCTCGAGCCCTACGATCCCTTGTGGTTCGAGGAACCGGTGCCGCCGGACGCGCCCGAGGAGATGGCGCGGGTGGCGGCCGCCACCTCGATTCCGATCGCCGCCGGCGAGCGCCTCGCGACCAAGTACGATTTCGCGCGGCTGCTGCGCGCCGGTGGCGCGGCCATCCTGCAGATGAACCTCGGACGGGTCGGCGGCATCCTGGAGGCGAAGAAGATCGCGGCGCTCGCGGAGGTGCAGCACGTGCAGCTGGCACCGCACCTGTACTGCGGTCCGGTAGTGGGCGCCGCCAACATCCAGCTCGCCACCTGCAGCCCGAACTTCCTGATCCTCGAGGGCATCGAGCGCTGGCAGGGCTTTCACGCGCAGGTGCTCGTCAAGCCCATCCGCTGGGAGGCCGGGTACGTGATCCCGCCGACCGAGCCGGGGCTCGGCGTGGAGCTCAACGAAGCTGTCATCGCGCAGCACCCGTACACGGGTCGCATGCTGCACCTGGAGATGGCCGGCAAACCTCAGCCGTGACCATTCGGGCGGCTACAGCGCCAGCGCTGCGCGCAGGCGCCCCGCGTACCAGGTGTGGAAGAGCTCCACCATGTACTCTTTGGCCGCGATCGGTCCGGGCAGGTACGCCGGGCTCGTGACTCCCCGCTGCGTCTCGGCGACGAACTCGGCGTCCTGGCGGTTGGTGGCGTTCCAGACGCTGGTGAGCTTCTCCAGCTCGTAGTCGCGTCCTTCTTCGGCCTCCGCGTGCACCAGCCAGGTGCTGCGCACCAGCGTGCGCCCGCGTTCCAGCGGCAGCGTGGCGAAGGTGAGGATGTGATCGGAGAGGAAATGAAACCAGGCGTTCGGCTGGGTGTGGTAGTGCAGCGTGCCGAGGCGCGGCTCGGTGAGATCGCCGAGCAGACGCCGCGAGGCGACGCGCGTGTCCGGTGTCATCGACTCACCGGCGCCGTCCAGCACCAGGCGCTCGGTGCGAAAGGCCGTCGGCCGTCCGGCCAGCTCCTCGATCACCTGCCAGGGGAGCGCGGCCCGCGTCCAGATGGCCTGGGCTTCGCTCTGCGCCGCGCGGAAGCGCTGGTAGTGGGCGCGCTCGGCCGCTGACATGCTCGCCTCGTCGATCTCGCCGAAGAAATCAAACAGTGAGCACAACAGCTCCGGGTGGCCCTCGCAGTGGAAGCATTCACGGTTGTTCTCGATGGTGAGCTTCCAGTTGCCGTCCTCGATGATGTCCACCTGTCTGGCGACCCTGGCGCGCGTCACGCCGTGCGGCGCAAGATACGGTGTCATGCGCTGCGCCATGTCGTCGAAATCATCCGGCGGCTCATCGGCGAGGCACACGAAGATGAGTCCCGCGAGCGTCTTCACGTGCACGCTCGCGAGCGGACGTTGCGCCTCGGGGGACTCGCCGGTGGCCCCACAGCGCAGCACCCGGCCCGTCAGATCGTAGGTCCAGCGATGGTACGGACACTGCAGCGTGGCGCCGGCGATCCCGGTGTCCTGCTGCAGGATGCGCGAGCCGCGGTGCCGGCAGGTGTTGTGGAAGGCCGCGATCGAGCCGTCGTCCCGTCGCAGCAGGAAGATCGGCCACGGTCCGATCTGGTAGGTGCGGTAGTCGCCGCCCTCGGGGATCTCCGGCTCCGAGGCGAGGAACAGCCAGTGGCGGCCGAACAGGTATTCCACCTCGGCCGCATACAGCGTGTCGTCGGTGAAGAACGCACCGGGCAGTGCGATCCCGGGCCGGTAGGTATCGAGCAGCGCGCCCAAGTGTCGGCGCACGCCCTCGGGCGCCTGGCGTGTGTGCGCCGCGTTGCTGGCCGCTGCCGCGCGCGAGGTGTTCACGCGTACGCCGTCCAGATGGTCTTCAGGTCACAGTACTTGTCGATGGCATGCGGGGAGCGGTCGCGTCCCGAGCCCGAGAGCTTGAAGCCGCCGAAGGGGGTGGCCATGGTGGAGCGGTCGAAGGCATTCACCCACACGGTGCCCGCGCGCAGCGCCGCCGACACACGGTGCGCGATGTTCATATCGTGGGTCCACACGGCCGCGGCGAGTCCATAGGGGGTGTCGTTCGCAAGCCGCACCGCCTCGGCTTCGTCGCGGAAGCTCATGACGGCGAGCACCGGACCGAAGATCTCCTCGCGCGCCACCTTCATCTCCGGCCGCACGCCATCGAGCACCGTCGCCTCGACGTAGAAACCGCCGCTGTCGGTGAGCGCCTGCCGGCCGCCGAGCGCGATGCGCGCGCCGTCGCGTACGCCGCTGTCGATGTAGCCGAGCACGCGTCGCATGTGGTTCGCATCGATGAGCGCGCCCATCTGCGTGGTGGGCTCGAGCGGGTTCCCGAGCGTGATGGTGGCGGTCACGCGGCTGATGGCTGCGAGCAGCGCCTCGCGCACCGACTCGTGCACGATGAGACGCGAGCCCGCGTGGCAGGTCTCGCCACTGTTGTAGTAGATACCCCAGGCGATCCCGGCGGCGGCGGCTTCCAGATCCGCATCGGCGAACACCACCTGCGGGGTCTTGCCGCCACACTCGAGTGCCACGCGTTTGAGGTTCGATTCCGCCGCGTAACGCAGCATCAGCCGCCCAACCTCAGTCGAGCCGGTGAAGGTAATGAGGTCAACTTCCGGGTGCAGCGCGAGCGCCTTGCCCGCCTCCTCGCCGAAGCCCGGCACTACATTCAAAACTCCCGGCGGCACGCCGGCCTCGCAGGCGAGCTCGCCCAGGCGGATCCCCGACAGCGGCGACTGCTCGGCGGGCTTGAGCACCACCGAATTGCCGGTGAGCAGCGCGGGCCCCACCTTCCAACAGCTGATGATGAGCGGGTAGTTCCACGGCACGATCGCCGCCACCACCCCGAGCGGCTCGCGCCGCACCAGCGCCAGGTCGTCAGGGCCGGTGGGCGCCACCTCGTCGTATAGCTTGTCGGCAAACTCGGCGTAGTACTCGATGCAGTCGGCGCAGTTGGCGACATCCACGCTCACCGAGTTCTGGATCGGCTTGCCGACGTCGCGCGTCTCGAGCAGCGCCAGCCGGTCAACGTCCGCGCGGATCGCTTCCGCGAAGCGCCTGAGGATGCGCTTGCGTTCCTTCGGCTCCATGCGCCGCCAGGCACCGCGCTCGAAGCTGTCCCGCGCGGCGCTGACCGCCGTCGCAACATCCGCCGGCCCGCAGCGCGCCACCGTGCAGATGCTCTTACCATCGATCGGGCTGATATCCTCGAACACCCGGCCGTCGCGGGCGGCCATGAGCCGGCCGGCGATGAAGGCGCGCCCCTCGGGCTTAGGGTTCGCCGAGAGGCGCTCCCAGGCGCCGCGGTCGCGCGGGGCCGCCAGTCCATTGGCCAAATCGCCTGCGGCGAATTTGGCGGACATCAGCTTCGCTTCCGCCGGCCAAAGGCGGGGCTGGATGCACCCCCGCCTGCGATCACCTCGGCAGCCGAGCATTTCATGGCAACGCTGGCGCAGGGGCTTTGGCCGGCTGCGGCAGCGCCCCGGTTCAGTTCGTCAGCGTCACCAGGTCCTAAGGTACTCATGCTGTCAAGCTTCCACAGTCACGCCGGCAATCACAGCCTAGAAATTGAATAGGGCCATCGAAAAGAGGCATCAGATTGCGGGATGCCCTCATTAGAATGTAACGCGCCTTGCGCCGCCGCTCATAATCCAAATGCGACCTGGAGAATCACCGATGGCATCGACCGCCGCCAAGAAAAAAACGAAGTCCGCCAAACCTGCCAAAGGGCGGCAATCCGGTCACGCCCGGCGCAAGCCCGCTGCCGCTGCTCGCGCCACGCCCGCCCGTGCGGGCGCCGAGCGTGATCTCATGGCGCGCCTTGCGCAGGGGGCGGTGGTGTGCGCGGAAGGCTATGTCTTCGAGCTCGAGCGCCGCGGCTATCTGCAGGCCGGCGCGTTTGTTCCCGAAGTGCTGTTTGAGCACCCCGAGGTGGTCGAGCAGCTGCACCTGGATTTCGTGCGTGCGGGCTCTGATGTTACCCAGGCGCTTACCTACTACGTGCACCGCGAGAAGCTGCGCGTCATCGGGCGCGAGAAGGACCTGGTGCCCATGAATCGCGCCGCGCTCAACATCGCCAGGCGCGTCGCACGGCGCACCGGCACGCTGTTCGCCGGCGACCTGTGCAACACCAACATCTACGATCCGGCCGACAAGGCCTCGCTGCGCGAGGTGGAGCGGATTTTCGCCGAGCAGGTGGGCTGGGCAGTGGAGGCGGGCGTTGACTACTTCGTCGCCGAGACCATCGCCTGGGCCGGGGAGGCGCTGATGGCGCTCGAGGCGATCCGCAAGTACTCGAAAGTGCCGGCCGTGGTGACCCTCGCCATGCATCAGGAGGGGCTGACGCGCGAGGGTCTCACCCCGGCCGAGGCCTGCCGGCGCCTCGAGGATGCGGGCGCGGATGTGGTCGGGCTTAACTGTCACCGCGGACCTGCGACCATGATGCCGCTTCTCAAGGAGATCCGCGCCGCGGTGAAGTGTCACGTCGCGGCGCTGCCGGTGCCGTATCGCACCACGCCGGGCCAGCCGTCCTTCATGGCGCTCACCGATCCGTGCTGCGGTGACCGGCGCGCCTTCCCCGTCGGACTCGACCCGTTCCTCGCCACGCGCTCGGAGATCTTCGATTTCGGTCGCGAGGCTTACGGGCTCGGGATCCGCTACCTCGGGGTGTGCTGCGGCGCAGGTCCCCATCACATACGCGCCCTGGCCGAAAGCTTAGGGCGCCACCCGCCCGCCAGCCGCTACAGCGTCGACATGTCCAAGCACGCCTATTTCGGTACCGACAAGAAGATCCGCAAGATCCAGACCGACTTCAGGAGCAAAGCGTAACGCGCGATAGCGCGCNNCGGGCGGCCGCGGCCGCGTGGATTCCTTTTTCAGATGGGGCTATTCAATTTCTAGACTGTATGCGCCGCGCCGGGTGTGAAAAGCTTGCCCCGGCCTGCTTGTGGCACTGTACGCTGGCAGGTGTGTGCAGCGGTCGCGTGCTGCCCGGATGACGCGTTTCTTCAAGCGCGCGGCGGGCGAACGGTATACAAGGTCCAGGGAGGGCTGGCCGCGCGGGCCGGATGTCGGGGGCGTGGGGAAATCACAACCAATTACGGGGGAGCGAGATGAAGGCGAATCCGAAAATCTCTGCGGCGGTGGCAGCCATTCTCAGCGCACCGGCGGCAAGCCTGGTGTTCGCAGCCGCAGGGAATGCCGAAACTGCCGCCGCTTCCAGTTCCAACGAGCTCACGGAAGTGATCGTCACCGCGCAGCGCCGCTCTGAGAACGTCCAGAACGTACCGATCACGATCCAGGCGCTGACCGCCGAGACCCTCCAGCAGCTCTCGGTGACCACCCTCGATGACTACATCAAGTACCTGCCCAACGTCACCCAGGCCTCATGGGGGCCGGGACAGAGCCTCATCTTCATGCGCGGCCTGAGCGCCGGGGCACTCGGCACGCAGGGCAGCGGCACCGACGCCAACTTCCCCAACGTCGCGGTATATCTGGATGACCAGTCGGCGCAGATGCCGTATCGCAACCTCGACGTGTACGCGGCCGATATCGAGCGTATCGAGGTGCTCGAGGGTCCGCAGGGCACGCTGTTCGGCGCCGGCGCCGAGGCTGGTGCGATCCGCTACATCACCAACAAGCCGAAGCTCGATGTCACCGAGGGCACGGTGAACGGCGGCTACGGTGACACCGCCCACGGCGATAACAACAGCCAGCTCGATGCCACCATCAACCTGCCGATCATTCCCGGCACGTTCGCGGTGCGCGCCGTCGTCTTCAACGACTCGCGCGGCGGCTATATCAACAACGTGCCGGGGACGTTCACGCGCGACTACAGCGACCTCGGCATCGGCGGGGTCGGGGGCGTGTTCCCCTCGGCGAAGGGATGCATTGTTCCGAACACGACGACCATCTATGCCTCGTGCCAGAACGTCATCAACAACAACCCTACGGTGGCGAATGCCATCAACCCGGTCACCTACCAGGGCATGCGGGCCTCGGCGCTGTGGAAGTTCAACGATGAATGGAACGCGCTGATCGCGCAGACCTACCAGAACATGAACGCCCAGGGCGTGTTCTACCAGGAGCCGGTTTCGACTGACGGCGTGCCGCTGCCGCCGCTATCGGTTACGACCTTCAACCCCGCGTACGACAAAGACAGCTTCGAAAACACGGCCTGGACGCTGAACGGACAGTTCGGCGACATACGCGCCGTGTATACGGGCGGCTACCTCGTGCGCAACGTCGAGGCGCAGCAGGACTACACCGCCTACACCCGCGGCAACTACGCGGACTACTACCAGTGCACCTCGAACAAGGACGGCGTCAGCGGCCATCCGATCTGCTACTCGCCGAGTGCCTACTGGCGCAACACCCAGCGCAACACCCATTTCAGCAACGAGCTGCGCTTCAGCACCCCGGATGAGTGGCGCCTGCGCGGACTGGTCGGCGGGTACTGGGAGCAATTCAAGGTCTACGACAACACCGACTGGTTCTACAAGTCGCTGCCACCGTGCACCTCCAGCGGCCCGGCCGGCGTGGCTCCGGGCAATACCGGCTGCATGACCGACATTGAGCCGGCACCAGGCTCGACGGCGAACGTGCCCGGGACACGTCCGGACAACGAGTCATTCCTCGATGACACCCAGCGCGGCTACCGGCAGTACGCGTTCTTCACCTCGTGGGACTTCGACCTGATCCCGCACACACTGATCCTGACTGCCGGAACGCGCTACTACAACTTCAGCAACACCGAGACCGGCAGCAACGTCTACTCCTTCGGCTGCTACGACGGTGGGGCGCCGCCGTGCGCCGCCGAGGACGCCAACAACATCAACAAGTTGAACCTTAGCTCCACCTACAGCGGCTTCAGGAGTCGCGCCAATCTCGCCTGGCATGTCACCCAGGACGCGATGCTGTACTACACCTTCTCGCAGGGATTCCGCCCCGGCGGGTTCAATCGCTCCTCGCTCGGCCCGTACCTGAACGGCAATTACCTGACGCCGCAGGCCTTCGCTCCCGACTCGCTCACCAACAACGAGGTGGGCTGGAAAACCGAGTGGCTGAATCACCACCTGCTGGTCAACGGCGCGGTGTATCAGGAGGACTGGAAGAACGTGCAGCAGCAGTTCTTCGACCCCTCTTCGACCGGCAACCTCAGCTTCGTCACCAACGGTGCCAACTACCGGGTGCGCGGCCTCGAACTGCAGGCCGTGGCGAACGTGACCACAGGGCTCACGATTCAGGGCGCGGCCTCCTGGAACAGCTCCTCGCAGACCAATTCGCCATTCCTGATCGGCAACGTTCCGGGCACGGCCCTGTTTGGTCAGCCGCTGACCAGCGCAGCGAACCCCTTCGGCACGGAGGGCAGTTCGCTGCCGCAGTCACCGCCCTTCCAGGTGAATGCACGGGTCCGCTACGAGTGGGCGCTGAACAGCTACCAGCCCTTTGTGCAGGCCGGGTTTGTCACAACGGCGCACTCGCGCTCGCTGCCCGGAAACGTCGCTACGATCGCACCGGTGGGCGACGTGACGACCGCGGCTTTCAATCAGCCCGGCTACACGACTTATGACGCGGCGGTCGGCGTCTCCAAGGACAACTGGACCGTGCAGCTGACCGGCCAGAACCTGACTAACGTCGACGGCGAGGTGTTCATCTCCGCCTCCGAGGCCATCGAGACCCAGACGGTGATCCGCCCGCGGGTGATCATGCTGCGGGCGACCTGGAACTTCGAGGACAAGTCGAACAAGTAAGCTTTCGGGATGGGCGACCGGCACCGCGGTCGCACGGTAGAATCTCAGGCGGGCACGCACAGTGCCCGCCTTTTTCTTGACCTCATGGTAATGGCCGCCGCGACCTTGAATTCACCCGCCCAGGATCTGGAGGTGCAGCTGCGCCGCATCCGCGGCCTCATGGAGCGCAACGACTTTGGCCAGGCCCTGGTGCAGGCCGAGGCGCTGCTCGGGCAGGCGCCCGAGAGTCGCGATGCCCTGTACCTGATCGCCGTGTGCCAGCGCTACCTGCAGCGAGTGCCCGATGCCCTGACGACACTGGCGCGGCTCGAGCAGCTGCACCCGCGTTACAGCCGCCTGTTCCAGGAGCGCGGGCACTGCTACGTCGCGCAGCGCTTAGCTGAGCCCGCCATCGAAGCGTACCTGCGCGGGGTGAATCTCAACCCGGCGCTGCCGGCCAGCTGGAACGCACTGCAGCGGCTGTTTCGCCTCACTGCGCAGACGGCCAACGCCGGGACCGCCGCGAGCCACGTGCAGACCCTCGTCGCGCTGCCACCGGAGGTCGTGACCGCCACCAGCATGCTCGCTGACGGCGACCTGCAGCCCGCTGAGCTCCTGATCCGCAAATACCTGCTCGAGCACGGCGACCATGTCGAGGCGACGCGGGTGCTGGCGCGCATCGGCATGCAGCTCGGCATCCTCGACGATGCGGAGCTGCTGCTCGAGCGGCTCCTCGAGCTCGCGCCCGACTACCATGCCGCACGCTTCGACTACGCGCAGGTGCTGCTCGATCGGCACCGGCATACGCGGGCGCTCGAGGAACTGAAGAAGCTGCTGGCGGCCGAACCCGGCAACCGCTCCTATCGCGCTGCCTTAGCCACCGCCCACGTGGGCCTCGGCGATGCCGCCGGTGCGGTGGCGCGCTATCGCGAGCTCCTCAGCGAGACACCGCAGGCCCCGGACCTGCATCTGTCGGTGGCTCACGCGCTGAAGACCCTCGGCCAGCAGCAGCAGGCCATCGAGTCGTACCGCGCCGCGGCGGCGCTGCGCCCAAATTTCGGCGATGCTTACTGGAGCCTCGCCAACCTCAAGACCTACCGCTTCACCGACTCAGAGCTAGAGAGCATGCGCGTCCAGGAAGCCGCGGCCGGCACCGAGCTCGTGGACCGGTTTCACCTGTGCTTCGCGCTCGGCAAGGCACTCGAGGATCGCGGCGAGTACGCCGAGTCCTTCAGTTACTACGAGCGCGGCAACTTGCTGAAGCGTTCCCAAAGCGGCTACCAGCCACGCTTCATCGAGCGCAATGCGCGACTGCAGGCCGAAGTATGCACGGCGCAGTTCTTCGCCGCGCGCGCGGGCGTCGGCTGTCCCGGCAATGCACCGATCTTCATCGTCGGCCTGCCACGCTCCGGCTCGACGCTCATCGAGCAGATCCTCGCCTCGCACTCGCAGGTCGAGGGCACCATGGAGCTGCCGGAGATTCCACGCCTGGTGGCGGTGCTGCAGGGGCGCAGCTTCACCGACAGCGAGCCGCGCTACCCGGCAATCCTGCGCGATCTCAAACCGGCGGACTTTGAGCGCATGGGAGAGAGTTACCTCGCCGACACGCGCGCTTACCGCAAGGGGCGCCCGCGTTTCATCGACAAGATGCCGAACAATTTCCGCCACCTCGGCCTCATCCACCTGATCCTGCCGAATGCCAGGATCATCGACGCGCGGCGCGAGGCGATGGCGTGCTGCTTCAGCAACTTCAAGCAGCTGTTTGCCTCCGGTCAGGAATTCACCTACAGCATCGCGGATATCGCCGCTTACTACCGCAGCTACATCGGGCTGATGGCGCACTGGGACGTGGTGCTGGCGGGACGGATCCTGCGCGTACAGCACGAGGAGGTGGTCGCGGACCTCGAGGGCAGCGTGCGGCGCATCCTGGATTTCTGCGGACTTCAGTTCGAGCCGACGTGCCTCGAGTTCTACCGGACCGAGCGCAGCGTGCGCACCGCGAGCTCCGAGCAGGTCCGCCAGCCTATATATAAGGAGGGGATCGACCAGTGGCGCCACTTCGAGCCCTGGCTCGGGCCGCTGCGCGAGGCGCTCGGGGCGCTGGCGCCACCGTGACCGGCACTGCGGACCCGCGCCAGGCGCTCCTCTGGTCGGCGTTGTGGGTCACTCTGACACTGCCGGCGGCGAGCGCCGCCGCTGCCTACCATTCGATCACCGCCAGCAGCGCGGATCAGACCGTTGTCCTTACCGGGCGTGCGCTCACGACCGATCAGGTCGTGCAGGTGGCGCGCTACGGCGCAAAGGTGGCCCTGAGCCCGGAGGCCCGGCAGCGCTCGGCTGATGCCTACGGACTGTTATTGGAGGCGGCAGCCGAAGGAGTGCCGGTGTACTGGTTCAACCGCGGCTCGGGCGCGGGGCGGCAGGCGATCATTTTCGCCGGTGATCCGCTCGCGCCAAGAAACAAGGCCATGCTCGAGCAACAACAACTCACGATCTTCCGCCGCGGCGCGCGCGCCGGTGTTGGACCGGAGGTTAGCGATGAGGAAATCGTGCGCGCCGCCATGGTAGTGCGCGCCAATACCATGACGTTCGAAGCGGCGAGCCCGCAGCTGACCCAGGCGCTGCTCGATCTCATAAACCTGCAGATCACGCCCGTGGTGCGCTCACGCAGTACGGTCGGTGAGGGGGACCTGGGACCTTTGAGCAACATCGGCGCTGCCATGGTGGGCGCCGGCGAGGTCTACTTCCGCGGCACCCGCATGCTCGCGGCTGCGGCGCTGCGTGCGGCGGCCCTTGCACCGCTGCAACCGTTTGCGGCCGACGACAGTGAGCTGCAAAGTTCCAATGCCTACGCCAGCGGGCAGGCGGCGCTGCTCGTACACGACGCGCGCGAGGCGCTCGCCTGGGCCGATCTCACCTATGCGGTGGATCTCAACGGCATGAACAGCAGCGTTACGCCGCTCGCCGCACCGGTGCAGGCCAATCGGCCGTTTCCGTGGTTGAACTGGCACGCCGCGCGCATGCTCGAGCTGCTTCGCGGCAGCTATCTGTTTGCGCAGGACCCGAGACGCATCATCCAGGATCCCGAGAGCCTGCGTGCATCCTCCATCCGTCAGGGGTCCGCGTGGCAGGCGTGGGCACAGCTGCGCGAGGATGTGCTCACCCAGATCAATTCCTCCGACCACAACCCCGCGGTGCGTGTCGGTGCCTCACCCGCGGACTCGTGGGAGCTCGCGACGCCGCAATTACGGCAGTTCTACGTCAAGGGTGGACCGCGCAGCCACGGCCAGCACGGCTTCATTCTCTCAAACGCCAACTGGGACCCATACCCGATGGCTAATGACCTCGAAGCATTCAGCGTCGCGCTCGCCAACATGGATACGGCTATCGCCCAGCGCATCACCCGCTTCACCGATGAGTTCTTTACCGGCGTGCGCCTGGAGGAATCGGACAATGGTGAGCCGGGCCGTTCCGGTCCATCGCAGGGCAGCGGCATCGCCGCCGCATCGCTCATGCAGGAGATCCAGGGGCTTGCGGTGCCCGTCGCTCCCGAGGGCGACGCGTTGGTGCAGAACGTCGAAGACCTGCAGTCGCAGACGCGCCTCAAAGTGCTGCGCGCCCGGCTCGTCGTGGACGACACGATCGAGTTGTTGGCTGAGGATCTGCTGACCGGCACCTACTGGCTCGACCTGCGCGAGCAGCAGAACCCCACGCGCCGCTTCGGCGCGGCTGCAACCTCGGTCTGGGTCGCGTTCCGCAAAACCACGCCCTTCGCGGACAATGCCGGGATATCTCCGGCACAGTCCATCCACGACCTCGCGGCAGCTTTCCTGCGCGGCAATCGAGCGGCGGACTTCTATGCGGAGGAGGCGCCCGAGCCGGCTGCGCCGCACTGAGCGCGCCGACGTTAGCCGATACGCGTCGACAGCAGCCGCCGCTCGTCGAGCTCGTACCCCATGCCCGGCGCCTCGCCAAGCGTAAGCCAGCCGTCGCGATCGGCAGCCAGCGGCCGGGTAATCGGGAAGTCACGCCGCTCCAGGCTCCACTCCGGCGGGTCGAAGGGGTACTCGAGGAAGGGCGCGTCGCCGAGTCCAGCGACCAGGTGGGCATTGGCGGTCACGCCCATGCCGTTGGTCCAGGTGTGCGGGGTGAAGGTGAGGTGATGCTCCTGGGCCAGGATGGCGACGCGCCTCAGGCCAGTAATGCCTCCCACGAGCGCGACGTCCGGCTGCACCACGTCCACGCAGCCTCCCGTGATCAGGTCGCGCAGCTCGTGCACCTGACGAGTCATCTCACCGGCTGCCACGCGTACGTCGGTCGCCTCGCGCAGCGCGCGCATGCCGGCGTGATCGGCCCGGTGCAGCGGCTCTTCCATCCAGTAGACGCCGAGCCGCTCGAGCTCGCGCGCCACCGCCAGCGCATCCTTGAAACTCCACGCCGCTTCGGTGTCCCAGGGCAGACGCCAGCCCTGGTTGCAATCGACCAGCAGCTCGAGCTTGCTGCCGACGCGCGCACGTACCGCCTCGAGCGAGCGCACGTCATCGCGCCAGTCGCCGCGGTGGAAGCGCAGCTTCACCGCCGGGAAGCCCTGCGCGAGGTAGGCCTCCGCCGTGTCCGCCTGGGCCGACGCATCGCGCAGCGTTCCGCAAGAGGCGTAGGCGCGCACGCGGTTGGACAGTCCGCCGAGCAGCCGCCAGCACGGCTGCCCGAGGATCTTGCCCGCCAGGTCCCACAGCGCCAGGTCGAGCGGCCAGCAGCGCCCATAATGGAAGTCGATGTTCGACAGCACGCGGTAGTGGCGCTCGAGGGCGAGCGGGTCACGGCCTACGAACAGACTCTCGTGTCCCTCGAAGCCGAGCATGCGATCGCCCGAGCCGACACCCACGAGCCCGGTGTCGGTAGTCACGCGCACGATCGTGGCATCGAAGTGCACCCGCGGCTGGGTGTCCCAGCTGGCGTTGAACGCGGGCGCGAGCGGCAAGCGGTGGTGGCTGATCGCGACGGCGGCGATCTTGTGCCCGGGGGCGACCGGGATGGCTGTCAGGGGACGTGCGCTCATGGTGCTCGCGGTGCGCTCCTGGACCGAGCCTTCCATAGTTGCCGGGCGGCTCAAAGCCGAGAAATTAACTACCTGCATCGAAAAAAGGCATTGGAACAGCAGGCTCGCTTGGCGCGACGCTGCACTCTGGGCGAGTATGGCGCGGGCGGGCGCTTAGGTGCCGGATGCGCCGTGAAGGAGCGAGCCGATGCAGAAGAAAACCCTCGACCGGCGCTGGCTGCCGCTGAATGCCCTGCGCGCCTTTGAAGGGGTCGCCAAGCACGGCAGCTTCACCGCGGCCGCCAACGCGCTGTTGATTTCGCAAAGCGCGCTGTCGCGGCACGTGATCGCGCTCGAGCGCCTCACCGGCGTGCAGCTGTTCGAGCGTCGGCCGCATGCGCTCACGCTCACCAAGGCAGGGCAGCACCTGTTGCCGGCGGTGGTGAAGTCTTTCGACCGCCTCGAGTACGCACTCGATGACATCCGGAACGAGGGCGCCCCGAGTCAGCGCACGCTGCGCGTACAGATGCCGCCGAGTTTTGCCGTACAGCTGGGGGTGCCGATCCTGCGCGACTTCCGCCGCGCGAGCGCGGAAGTCGACATCGATCTCACCAGTCCGTACGGGGTCGGACCACCGCTGGGTGATGTGGATGTCGCGGTGGTGTATTCGAAGCCGGCGGTGACGGACCTGGTGACCGACCTGCTCTGGCCGGTGCGTCTATCGGTCGTGTGCCACCCCAACATTGCTGCCGCGCACCACGGCAAGGACCTGGCGGCATTCATCGAGGCGAACGAGATTGTCCATGTCAGGATCGCCGATCTGCCGCGCCACCATCTGTGGTCGCAGTTCGTGCGCCAGGTGGGCCTGAGCAGCGTCAACATCGAACGCGGGCTCGTGTTCGACACCGTGGTGCTGGCGGCGCAGTACGCGGCTGGCGGGCAGGGTATTGCGCTGGTGGACACCAACCTGTTCGCTGAAGAGATCGGCGCCGGACGCCTGGTGAAGCCGTTCGAGGCGACGCTGGACGACGGCTACGGCTACTACCTGATCACCCATCCGGAAGGCTTGAGCGACACCGCAATCGCTCTGTTTCGCTCGTGGCTAATTGAGCGCTTCGGGAATCGACCGGGGTTCGTAGATCCGCCGCTGCGCTTAGCAGTCTCAAATACATGAGTGACGGGCGACTTGCCTTGGGCGGCACCACGCCTTAACGCGCCGTTGCGGACTCGTATGGCGATCGGAATGAAGCAATGAAGAGGCATGCACAAGCGGTAGTGATCGGTGGAGGCGTCGTCGGCGTGAGCGTTCTGTATCACCTGACGAAAGCGGGCTGGAAAGACGTACTTCTCATCGAAAGGTCCGAATTGACCTCAGGATCTACCTGGCATGCCGCCGGTGGCATGCACACGGTCAACGGGGATCCGAACGTCGCCAAGCTGCAGCAGTACACCATCAACCTGTACAAGGAACTGGAAGAGCTCACCGGGCAGTCCTGCGGCATGCACCTGACGGGGGGCATCATGCTCGCGGGCACCCGCGAGCGGCTCGACTGGCTGAAGATGGCCAAGGCGCGCGGCCGTTACCTCGGTATGGAGCTCGAGCTCATCAGCGTCGACGAGGCGGCGAAACTCTTTCCCCTCATGGACAAGCGGCACTTCATGGGCGCGCTGTTCGATCCGATCGAGGGCCACGTGGATCCCTGGGGCGTCACCCAGGCGTATGCGAAGGCGGCGCAGAGCGCGGGGGCTGCGGTCGTGCGGCATACGCGCGTGGTGGACCTCAAGGCGCGCAGCGACGGCTCGTGGGATGTGATCACTGACGGCGGCAACGTGCACGCCGAGCACGTGGTGAATGCCGGCGGATTGTGGGCGCGCGAGGTCGGCCGCATGGTCGGACTTGAGCTGCCGATCCTCGCCATGGAGCACCAGTACCTCATCACCGAGGACATTCCGGCGCTCAAGGGGCAGAAAGAGCAGCTGCACTGCATCGACTTCGAAGGCGAGATCTACACCCGCCAGGAGCGTGGCGGCATGCTGCTCGGCACCTACGAGCGCGCCGGCGTGCCGTGGTCGCCCGCGAGCACTCCGTGGGACTTTCAGCAAAGTCTCCTGCCGAACGATCTGGAGCGCATCGCGCCGAGCCTCGAAGTGGGCTTCGAGCACTTTCCGGCGCTCGCGGAGGTGGGCATCCGCAAGGTGGTGAACGGACCGTTCACTTTCGCGCCCGACGGCAATCCGCTCGTGGGACCGGTGCGTGGACTTAAGAACTTCTGGGTGGCGTGCGGAGTTATGGCGGGGTTCAGCCAGGGTGGCGGGGTCGGGCTGACGCTGGCGAACTGGATGGTCGAGGGGGATCCGGGCGCGGACGTGTGGGCCATGGACGTGGCGCGTTACGGCGACTGGGCGACGCTCGCCTACACCAACGCCAAGGTGCGCGAGAACTACTCGCGCCGGTTTCGCATCCGCTTCCCGAACGAGGAGCTGCCGGCGGCACGGCCGCTGCGCACTACGCCGGTGTACGAGCGCCTCGAGGCGGCGCACGCGGTGTTCGGGGACTACTGCGCGCTGGAGCACGCGCTGTGGTTCGCTCCCTCGGCGGCCGAGGCTACCGAAGAAATCACTTTCCACCGCTCCAATGCGCACGCGCACGTCGGCGCGGAGTGCCGCGCGGTGGCCGAGGCGGTCGGGCTGCTGGAGATTTCCAACTACGGCAAGTTCGAGATCACGGGCGCCGGAAGCGAAGCCTGGCTGTCGCACATCATGGCGAACCGCGTGCCCAAGGCCGGCCGCATCGCGCTCACGCCGATGCTGAACGAGCGCGGCAAGCTGATCGGCGACTTCACCATGTGCCGCCTCACGAGCGATCGCGTGTTCCTGATCTGCACCTACGCGGCGGAGGATTATTACCGGCGCTGGTTCGAGCACTACCCGCCACCTGTGGGCGTCAGCGTGCGCCCCTGCGCCATGCAGTACGTCGGCCTGTCGGTAGCCGGACCACACTCGCGCACGCTGCTGCAGAGCCTCACGCGCGCCGACCTGTCGAGCGCTGCGTTTCCGTTTCTGACGTTCCGCCAGATCGATGTTGGAATGGTCCCGGCGCTGGTCGGGCGCATCAGCTTCACCGGCGAGCTCGGCTACGAGATCTGGGTGACCACCGAGTACCAGCGCGCACTCTACGATCTGCTGCGCGGTGCCGGGCAGGCGCACGGGCTCGCGCTCTTCGGCGGCCGGGCGCTGAACGCCATGCGCATCGAAAAGAGCTTCGGCACCTGGGCGCGCGAGTACCGCCCCATCTACGGCCCGTACGAGGCGGGGCTGGGGCGCTTTGTGGATCTCACCAAGGGCGAGTTCGTCGGCCGCGCGGCCGCGCTCGAGGAGAAGGAAAGCGGCGGCAAGCTGCGACTGGCGACCTTCACGGTGGATGCAGCGGATGCGGATGCGATCGGTGATGAGCCGATCTGGCACGACGGCCGGGTCGTCGGTTGGGTGACCTCCGGTGCCTACGGCCATCGCGCGCAGCGCTCGCTGGCGCTTGGCTACATTCCGCTCGCGCTGGCCGAGGTGAGCGAGGGTTTCGAGATCGAGATCATCGGCGAGCGGCGCCGCGCACGGCGCGAGAGCGCCGCGGTGATCGATGCGTCCGGCGCCCTGATGCGCGCCTGAGCTTAAGCGCGTAAGTCGTTGTTCTCCGGGTCGTACGGAGACTCGCGCAGCACGGTCGTGTCCTTGCGCTCACCCAGGATCTGGATCTGAAGTGCTGTGCCGGGCGCTGCGAACTCGGCCCGCGTGTACCCAATGGCGAGACTCTTCTTCAGGCAGNNTCCGTAGTAACCCGAGGTCGCCCGTCCGATCATGCGGCCGCTCTTGTCGAACAGCGGTTCGTTACCGAGCGGGTCGGCGTCCGTCACGCCGTGGACTTCGAGGGTAACGAAGCGATTCGGCACGCCGGCGGCGAGCTGCCGCTCGAGCGCCGCCTTGCCGATGAAAGCGTCCTTCTTCATGCGCACGAACCTGTCGAGACTGGCCTCGAAGGGGGTGTAGTCGGGCGTCATATCGCTGCCCCACATGCGGTAGGACTTCTCCATGCGCAGCGACTCCATGGCGCGCATGCCCACCATGCCGATGCCGTGAGCCTTGCCGGCCTCGAACAATGCGTCAAACAAATGATGCGCGTATTCAATGGGAAAATGCAGCTCCCACCCCAGCGCGCCGACGAAATTCACGCGTAGGGCGTAGACATCCACCGCGAATCCCGCTTCGATGGTCTGCGCCGTGAGCCAGGGGAACGAGGTGTTGTCGAGCGGCGTGTCGGTGAGCTGCGCGAGGACCGCGCGCGAGTTCGGGCCTGCGAGCACGAAACAACCGCGGGTGTTGGTGATGTTGCGCAGGCCGACGGAGCGGTCGGGTGGCAGTGACCTGAAGAGGTAATCGCTGTCGTAGCGCTCCGCGGCTCCCGCGCTCACGACGTAGTAGTGCTGATCGGCAATCTTCGTGATCGTGAACTCCGAGCGGATGCCGCCGCGGCGGGTGAGCGCGTGGCACAGCGCCATGCGCCCGATCTTCGCCGGGACCTTGTTGGCCACCAGCGAGTCGAGCCAGGCCTCCGCCCCAGATCCGGTGACCTCGTGCTTGGTGAAGGGCGTGAGATCGATGATGCCGACGCGTTCGCGCATGAGGCGCGCCTCGTTGCCGACGTGCTCGAAGTAGTTGCTGCGCCGGAAGCTCCAGCGGTCGGCGCGCTCGACCCCGGGGGGCGCAAACCAGTTGGCCCGCTCCCAGCCATACCGCTGGCCCCACACCGCTCCTTTCGCGTCGACCTTGTCGTACACCGGGCTGGTCTTCGCAGGGCGCGCGTCGGGCCGTTCCTCGTCCGGAAAATGGATCGTGAAGACGCTGCGGTAAGTTTCCTCGTTCTTCTTAACCACATAGCGCTTGCTGGTGTATGCACCGAAGCGCCGCGGATCCACCGCCAGCATGTCNNTCGCCCTCGACGATCCACTCCGCAAGCTGCCAGCCGGAGCCACCGGCCGCGGTGATGCCGAAGCTGTGACCCTCGTTGAGCCACACATTGGACATGCCCCACGCAGGTCCGATGAGCGGGCTGCCATCCGGGGTGTAGGAGATCGGGCCATTCACAATGTCTTTGATGCCGCAGTTCTCCAGCGCCGGCACGCGGCGCTGGGCTGCCTCCACGTGCGGCACGAGACGATCGAGGTCGCCCGGGAAGAGGTTACGTCCGAACCAGTCCGGCACACCGTCTGCAAAGCNNGCAAAGCGCGCCGGCGCGCCCTTCTCGTAGGGACCCAAGATCCAGCCCAGGCGCTCCTCGCGCAGGTAGTAGGACTCATCGGACTCGCGCAGCACGGCGAGTTCACGCCCGCCGCCCCGGCGATAGGCCTTAAGTTCCGGGGACTCTTCATAGACGATGTACTGATGCTCGACCGGGATGGCGGGCACGTTGATTCCGAGCAGCTGGCCGGTCTGGCGTGCGTAGTTGCCGGTTGCGAGCACCAGGTGTTCGGCGGTGATATCGCCTTTGCTGGTGCGCACCTTCCACTCACGGGAAGGCGTGCGTTCGATGCCAAGCGCCTCGGTCTGCTCGTAGATCTCAGCGCCCGCACTGCGAGCGCCCTTGCGCAGCGCCATGGTGAGATCGGCCGGCGCAATGTGGCCATCGTCCGGGTGATAGAGCGCGCCCACGATGGCGGGGGTGTCGGTGCTGCCGCCGAGCTCGACCAGCGGCCACAGCTCCTTCACGCGCCTGGGTGTGATGACCTCGAAGGGCACGCCGATGGTGTTGGCTGTGCCGCAATATTTCTGGTACTCGTCCATGCGCTCTTTGCAGGTGGCGAGGCGCAGGTTGCCGGTGACGTGAAAGCTCACATCCTGTCCGGTCTCGGCCGGCAAGCGCTTATAAAGATCGACCGAGTACTTGTGGAGCTGGCCGACGGTGTAGCTCATGTTGAACAGCGGCAGGAGTCCCGCGGCGTGCCAGGTGGAGCCGGCGGTCAGCTCGGTGCGCTCGATAAGGGCGACATCCGTCCAGCCTTTTTTCACCAGGTGATAGAGGGTGCTCACTCCGATTACGCCGCCACCGATGACCAGGACCCGAACGTGCGACTTCACGGTATGACTCTCCACCCAGATGCGAAAAACAACGGCGGCTGCACGCGGCAGTGTAGCGGGCAGGGCACGCGCTCAAGACTCCAATTGCGACGGCGTCATACCTCAACCGATCCCGTATTCGGCTTCGGCGAGAAATGCGGAAACGTAGCCTGCAAATGAGCGCCACACCTCGATCCGGAACACCTCCGTGCCGCTGCGCCACAGCACGATCTCGGCCCTGGCGAGCATGGTGCGCGTACACATGTCCACCGGGAAGCTGCGTGGGTCGAGGTCGAGCGGGCAGCCGGCAGCGAGCAGCGTCGCGGCTTGAGGTCCACTCACCGCGAGTGCGACCTGACGATGGCTGACATCCACCAGTGAATGCGGTAACGCGTGCAGCGGCTCACTCAACGCCCCGGCCAGCGCTGTGGCGGACCCTTGCGGGGCGATCAGCAACCACTCATCCGGTCCGAGCCACAGCGCCGCGCGCTCGCCGTCGCGCGCCGCGCGACAGGGGCTGTGCGGGATCCTGAGCGCGAGGGCTTGTTCGGCCGCCTCGCGGACTGGCGGGCCACCGCGCAGCACGTAACGCGTCGCGGCCGGCAGGGACTGCACCCGTTGGCTCGCGGTAAGCGGCGGCCCGCGCCGTGCGTGCGTGAGGTCAGGCATGCAGGCGCTCCCCTTTCGGGTCATAGAACACCGGCGACGTCACTTGCACCGGCACGTCGCCCTCCGGCATGGGTGCGTAGAGTGTCTGGCCCAAACGCGCGCGGCCGCCAGCAACGAGTGCCAGCGCGATGGAATGCCCGAGAGCCGCGCTGTGGTAGGAGGAGGTGACGAAGCCGATGGGACGCGTCGGCACCGGCGCGCCGGCTTGCATCATGAGCTGCGCACCTTCATCGAGAACCGTGCGGGGATCCTGGGTGAGCAGTCCCACCAGCTGGCGGCGATCGGGCGAGGTCATGGCGGGGCGCTGCAGCGAGCGCTTGCCGAGGAAATCCGGCTTGTTCTTGCCGATTGCCCAGCCAAGGCCGGCGTCATCGGGCGTCACCGTGCCATCGGTGTCCTGGCCCACGATGATGTAACCCTTTTCCGCACGCAGCACGTGCATGGTCTCGGTGCCGTAGGGCGTCATGCCGTGCGCCTGTCCTGCCTCCCAGATCGCTTCCCACACCGCAGGCCCAAAATCCGCCGGCACGTTGACTTCGAATCCGAGCTCACCGCTGAAGCTCACGCGGAAGAGACGCATCGGCACCCCGCAGATGCGGCCGCCCGCCACGCTCATGTGCGGCATCGCCGCTGCGGACATATCGATGTCCACGAGGTGCTCGAGTACCCGCCTGGCGTTCGGACCCTGCACGGCGATCACCGCCCACTGTTCAGTCGTGGAGGTAAGCCACAGGCTCAATTGCGACCACTCGGTCTGCAGATAATCCTCCATCATCGCCAGCACCCGCGGGGCGCCGCCGGTGGTGGTCGTGACGTGGAAGCGATCCTCGGCGACGCGCGCCACCACGCCATCGTCGTACACGAAGCCGTCATCGCGCAGCAGCGCCCCGTAGCGGCAACGGCCGACGGCGAGGCTCGTCCACGCGTTGACGTAAAGGCGGTTCATGAACGTCACCGCGTCCTTGCCGACCACCTCGATTTTCCCGAGCGTGGAGGCATCGAAAATACCGCAGGCGTTGCGCACAGCCAGGCACTCGCGGTTCACCGCCGCGTGCAGGTCCTCGCCCGCGCGCGGGAAATGGCGCGCGCGCTTCCACAGCCCCACGTCCTCGAATGCCGCTCCATTCGCCACGGCCCACGGGTGCATGGGCGTGGTGCGCACCGGATCGAAGAGTTCCCCGCGCGCGGCACCTGCGAAGCTGCCGAAGCTCACCGGTGTATAGGGCATGCGAAAGGTGGTGAGCCCCATCTCGGGAATCGCCTTGCCGAGTGCGCTGGAAACGATGCCGAGCGCGTTCAGGTTGGAGGTCTTGCCCTGGTCGGTCGCCATGCCGGTGGTCGTATAGCGCTTGACGTGCTCGATGGAACGAAAGCCCTCGCGGGTCGCGAGCGCCAGATCCCGGGTTGTCACATCGTTCTGCCAGTCGA
>PMHN01000113.1 GCA_003156695.1 Gammaproteobacteria bacterium | reverse complement strand
CGAGCCGGTGAGCGTGTTCGATCTTTCGCAGAACCCGGACACCTGGATCTTCCCCGCCTCCAACCAGGGCCCCTCCGGCGGTGCGGTGCTGTACCCGGGGGCCTTCGGTCATCTGCAATACGGCGTGGCGGCGGACAATTCCATCGTCCCTAACTCTTCCATCGACACCAATCTGCAGGACGTTGCGATCTTCCTCGAGCACCGCATGCAGTTCTCACCAAAGTGGAGCCTGCTGTACGGTTTGCGCGGCGACCTGGTGCAGATGAACGATTCGGATCCGCTCTACGCCCAGGTACTCGCCGACCCCGAGGCGAACTGGTCGCTGATCCCGGGCTTCCCCCAGTCCCAGCACACGGCATGGTATGGCCTGTACAACGGCAACATCAGCCTGGTGTACAGCCCGACCGAGCGGGTCTCCGCCTACCTGACCTACAACCAGGCCCAGTACACGCTCGCCAACGACAACGACGGCTCGATCGCCTNNGGATGCGACCACCCAGCTGCGGCAGAACACGCTGCTGGAGGAGGCGGGACTTAAGTTCGACCTACTCGGCAAGGCGCTGTTCATTTCCACTGCCGCGTTCTACCAGGAACGTGCCTTGCCCATCGGCATCAACAGCCATACCACTGCCCACATCAGCGGCGCCGAGATCGAGTTGAACTACCAGCCTGATCCGCACTTCTTCGCCACTGCGAGCTACTCCTACCTGCGCACGATGCTGGAGACACCGTCGGGTTTCTGGAATTTCCCGGCGCAGCCGGGTTACAACATCGATGGGGCCGGCACGGCAGTCGTGTGGCAGCCTGGCCAGAACTTCAGGGATCCGGGTGTGCCGCAGCACCTGTTCAACGTCCTCGCCAACTACAAGCTGGAGCGCGGTTGGGGACTCCAGGGGAACCTGCAGGTGACGGGTCCGATCCAGACCACACAGGGCGGGGCGGTGAATGTCGCCGCAACCGAGGCGGCCATGCAAGCCGACTTCGGTCCGAGCTCTTTCATAGGCATTCCCGCGGCCACCGTGGCGGCTGCCTATCCCACAACCATCGCGTCGGGCTACTACACGCCGCCGACGATCCCCTGGCAGTACACGCTCAATGGCGCGGTCTTCTACAACTTCATGCAGCACTACATGCTCAAGTTCGCGATCTACAATCTTGCGAACCGCCGCAATCTGGAGAACGACTATCCGTACTACGGCAATGACTTCCTGACGATAATCCCGCCGCGCAGCTATGATTTGACCTTCAGCGCCAAGTTCTAGGCATCATGGCCCGCTGCAGGGAGGCGGGCGGCCGAGGTTAAGGGTGCCGCTGAGCACCCCCTGATCCCGCGCGCTAAGGAGAGCGCAGCTCCAGGACCCGGCCCTCGGGGACACTCTGGCGGTGCGTCCCGGCCAGGGAGGCATAAGTGGACGTCTGCGCGTGGAAGGCGCGGTGCCAGGTGAAGTGCTTCAACACGCGCGCGCGGGCGGTGGCACCGACCGCCTCGATATCGCGTTCGTAAAGCGCCGCGATCGCTTCCGCCATGCCCACGCCGCTGTTGGGCTCGGCCAGTATGCCGACGCTCTCATCCACCAGCTCGGGGAAGGCGCCGGCGCGTGCCGCCACTACCGGGCGGGCGCACGCCATGGCTTCGAGAATCACCAGCCCGAAGGTTTCCTTGGTGCCGGCATGCACCAGGGCGTCGGCGGAGGCGATCCACCCGGCGAGCTCCACGCTGTCCCGGCGGTACGGCATCATGGTGACGTTGCCGGCCGGCCGCGCCGCACGCGCGCCGCCGATCAGGAGCAGGTGATACGGCTTGCCCAGGCGCGCAAACGCCTGCAGCAGCACCGGCAGGTTCTTCTCCTCGGCAAAGCGCCCGGCGTACACCAGCACGCGCGCGTGGGCGGCAAGGCCCAGCCGCTCGCGCAGCGTGTGCGCGCGGCGCTGCGGATGAAAAACTTCGGCATCCACCCCGAGCGGCTGATGCATGGTGTGATGTACGCCGATGTTGTTGAGATACGCGCACATCAGCCGGCTCGGCGCAAACACCACGTCGAAACCCTCGTACAGCCAGCGCACGTAGCGGCCGAGCCCGGGTTCCGTGAGTGCACCGCCGAAACGCCGCCCGATGATCCGTGGCAGGTTTGAATGGTAAAAACCGGCGAGCGGGATACCGCGGCGCTGCGCGACACGGCGCGCGCACCAGGCCGGGTGGAAGGCGTCGCCGGCCTCGATGAGCGTCGGCTCGAGCGCGCTCATGAGATTCGCCCAGCGGCGCGGGTTCAGCGGCAGACGGTAGTTGAATGTACCCGGCACCGGGTAGCCGGACAGCGTGCACACGCCGCCGCGCTCGACGTGCTCCACCGACCCGGGCACCACGATGGTGTGTTCCCAGGAGGTGTGCGCGGCCAGCCACGCGTGCTTGGCCGACAGATAGCGCTTTACACCGCCACTGGTCGGCGAATAGAACAATGTTGTGTCGAGAAGATGCATGGCCCTGGTGCGTCACGCACGCTGCCAGCATTGCACCTTTATGGCGCAAGCGTGTCAAGCGCACGGCGAGCCACAGCGGTGTCATATGGCGACAGGGACAACTCAGGAGCGCGTGTTGGCGCGCGCCGCGAGCGCTTAGGCGGCGCTTGACTGTGCCTCGGACGTGGCCCCGGAGCGCAGCGCCGCCGCCGCCGCGACGATTTCCGCGGCGCTGGTGAAGCGCTCGTCACGCGATTTGGCGAGCATGCGGGCGAGGAATGCCTCGTAACGCTGCAGCGCAGCCGGCAGCGGGGGCGCTGGGGCGCTCACGTGCTGTTGCAGCACCTCCATGGCGCTGGCGCCCATGTAGGGCTTCTGGCCCGTCAGCATTTCGTAACAAATCACCCCGAGGCTGTAGAAATCCGAGCGCGCGTCGAGCTGCTCGCCGAGCGCCTGTTCGGGACTCATGTAGTACGGCGAACCGAGCAGCACACCGGAGTGCGTGTTGGTGGTGCCGCCGTCGAGCGAGCGCGCCAGGCCAAAATCGATCAGCGCGACGGTGTCGTTGGCGCGCAGCATCACGTTGGGCGGCTTCAGATCCCGGTGCACGAGGCCCGCGTCGTGCACCACCTGCAGCGCCTGGGCGATGTCGCCCACATGGCGCAACGCTTCCGCTTCGCTCACGCCGCGCTGAATGCGCGCCTTCAGGTCGCCGTGCGGCAGGTATTCCATCGCGAGATATTCGAGCCCCTGGTGCACGCCGTAGTCGTAGATCTCCACCACCAGGGGGCTGCGGATCGCGAGAATCGCGGTGTACTCGCGCTCCAGGAACTGCTGGCCGGCGCTTTCCTGGCGCGCGTTCTTGCTCACCTTCAGCGCCACATCGCAGCCGCGCCGTGCGCTCGAGGCGAGATAGACGACGGCCTTCTCCGACTCGCCGATCTTCAGCCGCAACGTGTAGCCGGGGATCAGACTCTCGCTCGCCGGGCCGCCCAGCAGCGCCGCGACTCCGGCCGCCGCCGCCGCCGCGGCGCTTTCCGGGCCGGCAACCTCCGGGCTCGCGGGCGCGCCCGGGTCGGAGCCCGCGGCCGCCGGTGGTACTGCAGATGCTGCGGGCGTCTCACCCTCGAGCGTCGATGGGGCCGCGGGTGACGCCATGCGCTCGCGCGTCAGGTTCGCAAGGCTCGCGAGCCGGCGCGCGACGCGGCGTTCCACGCGGCGCAGGGCTACGCTCACCGCGGTGCTGAGGCGTTCCGGGGTAAGCAGGCGCTTCGGCAGGTAGTCCACGGCGCCGAGCTGCAGCGCGCGTACCGCGGTGAGCTCGTTGCCATCCTCGGCAAGCGCGATGACCGCCGGCGTCGCCGGTTGCACCCGCAGGCGTCGCAGCAGCGACAGTCCGCGCGCCTGCGGATCCTCGGGACTGGAGCCGAAACCCGCCGAGAGCATCAGCACGTCGCAGTCGCTTCCCGAGCCGCGCGCGCACCAACGTTCGAATTCCGCGACATTCAGCATGCTGACGCTCGCCTGCGGACACAGCACGTCCAGGTGATGCCGCAGCCACTCGCTGTAGCGCGGGTCGTCGTCTACCACAATCAGGCGAGCGGGCGGGGCAGCGCGGCGGGTCATCGCGGCGCCTCGATCGATGCGCACGACGGCAGCACGTCGCCGGACGGCGTCGTACCCGTCAATCCACAAGCGCTCGTGCTGGTAGTTACCGCTGTCACATTCAAAATCCGCCCGTCGGGCTCCTTACCCGGCCGCACCAGTCACCATGACGGAAGGAGGTAGTGTTGTCGCCAGCGGGGCAGGGATTTTGTGAAATTGGTCATCCCGCGCCCCGCAAAGCGCCGGAGGCGTCACAGAGGGCCGGGGCCATATGAGCGCCGCGGATGACTGGCAGGGCATAGCCGGCGAAAGTCATGCCTTTCGCCGGCGGCAACGAAGCTGATGTCCGCCGAANNCAATAGACTAATCGCGCGGCAGCAGGAAGCTCGAGCCGTGGTAGGACAGCACGGCGCCGTCGGGGGTGATGCTGTCGACACGCACGCCCTCGGGCAGCGTGTCGCCCTCACGCACCTTGTGCATGTTGATCATCACCCAGCGGTCCTGGGGTCGTGCGGCATAGGCGTGCAGATCCAGCCGCAGCGCCGGGATGTTGGTGCCGGGGGTAATCGCGGCGTCCTGGTACAAGGGCACCCCGGACTCGGTGCCGCGGCGTACGTGGCCGCCGAGTGAGGCGGTGGCGGGTTCCGTCGCCGGCGCGTAGTCCTC
>PMHN01000292.1 GCA_003156695.1 Gammaproteobacteria bacterium | reverse complement strand
GGTTCCGCTGACTTACTCCATCGCCAACGGCCTCGCCTTCGGCATCACCAGCCACGCGGTGCTGAAGCTGGTGAAGGGGCAGGCGCATCCGCGGGACTGGCTGGTGTACGTACTCGCGGCGCTGTGCGTCGCGCGCTTCATCTACCTGGCGTAGCCCAGCTCACCCTGCGAACGCCGCACGCATGTCCTCGATCGATGAGCCCTCATCCGCGCGTCCGGTGGCCGACGGCGCCGCCGCGGAAGGTGCCTGCGCGGGCACGATAATGCGCGGGTCAATGCGCATCACGGCGTAGCCCGCAACTGCACCGGCACCAAAGCCCGGCGTGAAGATTCGCGATGGACGCTTGATCACCCCTTCCGTGACGGCGTCCCAGATGGCGAGTGCAATGCTCGCCGCCGAGGTATTGCCAACTTTCGCGATATTGAAATAAAGCCGCTCGGGGGCCAGCCCTTCCGCCGCGGCAAGCTTCTCGACCATGGTGCGGTTGGCCTGGTGTGGCACCACGAGATCGACGCTCTCGAGGAGCAAACGGCTGGGATCCCCAGGATCCCGTGCCTCAACCATCTCCCGTATCATCTGCGTGAGATAGCGCCGCACCAGCGACTGCACCTCCGGCCCATAGACCGTGATGCTGTTGTCAAACTCCGGGTTCGGCCAGATGATCGAATTGACTTCGCTGAAAGGCCCGCTGGCGTAGGTCTGGATAACATCGATGTCGGTGGGGGCCCCGGCCGGCGCGGGCCCGACGACCAGCGCCGCGGCGCCGTCACCGAAGATCATGCGCGACGGTCGCACGCTGCCGATCTTGTCGGAGAATTTCTCGGCGCATACCAACAGCACCGGACGCTTCACCTCCTGCAGCAGGCGCACGCATTCGGCCAGCCCGTACAGCATGCCGGCGCAGGCAGCCACGAGGTCGAAGGACGCGTGCGTCTGCAGGATGCCGAGTTGCCCGGAAATCCAGGTTGCGATCGAGGGCAGCAGACGCGTGCTGGTGCAGGTGCAGAAAATCACCGCGCCAATCTCTTCGGGACGGCGGTGCGCGTGTTCGAGCGCCCGGCGGGCAGCCTGCAACGAGATGTCCTCGAGGCTGCGCTCGGTGTACAGGCGGCACTCGATGCCGGTCTTGTCGACTATTTCCTGCGCCGACATCGGCGACCAGTTGTAAGCGGCGTTGCGCACCAGGTCCTCGTTCGTGCAGCGCACTTCACCCTTCACCACCGCCAGGGCCTCCAGCCGCGGCAGCACCTTGCATTGCTGCGCCACGTGCAGCGCCGCCATGGGACTGGTGGGCGGCTGCGCCTGCGGCGCGGGCACCGGCGCTGCGGCGGCGCCCACGGGCCTGGCACCCTTGACGCGACGGATGAACTGCAGCACCTCGCGATGGCGCGGATAAAAGACGGCAATCACGTCGTCGTCTTTTATCTTGCCCACCTCGATGAGACGCGTGTGCTGCCGGTGCCACGGATACTGGTTGTACAACACCATGGCCCAGCGCATCAGCGCCTCGAGCTCGGGAACCTCCTCATGGCAATCGACGATTTCCTCAAACGAGAAAGTGCTGAAGTCCGGATCGTACAGGGAGATATGAAAAGTCAGATTGGTCGGATCCTCCATGATCTCCGCCACCGTCGGCTTGATGGCCGGCAATTCTGAAGCGTGGTGCCGGCGATTGCTGTAGACATCGAAGAGCCGCGAGAAGATGCGGTACTCGGCATCGGCATTCCAGGTCGCCGGCAGGCGGTTGAATTCCGCCTGCACCGCGGCCACCTTGCGCGCACCGTCCGGCCAGGGCTTGACCACCGGGATAAATACGTCGTCGCGTTTCTTCGGCACGTGCCGCCACGCCACCGGCCGCTTCTCGTACATGGTGATCGCGTAGCGGTTCATCCAGAACAGGTGCAAGCCGAGATCGCGCAACAGGTCGTAGCGGCTCTGGTAGCTGCGCGCTTCAACCCGCTGCAGCAGCTCAGGTCCCGCGGGCGCCTTCTGGTCGAAGTCGCGCTTCACCACGGCCGCAAACTGCTCGAGGGTGTTGAGCCGTGAAAAGTCGATTTCGGGAAAGAAGTTCGAGGGCAGTACCAGACTACCGTGCTTGTTGACGATGAACGGCTTCACAGAAAATCAGCGCGCCTGACCCCTCTTGGCTGCAGAGTACTCCCCCGCCAATTGGGATGCACTCGCGCACCGGGCACCGCTACAATGCACTCGCGAAGGGGGAACATGCATCCGGCAACGATTGACTGGGCCATCATAGGCGTGTACTTCGCGTTCGGGCTGGCGTGGCGCGCGCGGCCCCGCACATGAATTCACCGCGCACTTCGACCCCCACTTTCGCCGTGCAGGCGTTCATGTTCACCGCCGTGGGGCTGGTGATGCTCGGCAACTACTACGGCTACGACTCCATCGGCCCGGTCGCCGAACAGCTGTCCCGCGAACTGCATTTCAGCGATACCCAGATCGGCACGCTGAACGCGATCTACAGCCTGCCCAACATTTTCCTGACGGTCATCGGCGGGGTGCTGGTGGATCGCCTGAGTGCCCGGCGCATGATCGTGTTCACGACGGCGATCTGTCTCGTGGGCGCGGCGGTGACCGCGATCGGCGCGCACTTCTCGGTCATGGTCGTCGGCCGGCTGCTGTTCGGCATCGGTTCCGAGACACTCGCGGTGGCGGCCACGGTGGCGTTAGCCCAATGGTTCACCGGCCGTTACTTCGCGCTGCTGTTTGCAGTTAACCTGAGTCTCGCGCGCCTGGGATCGTATCTCGCCGACCGCTCACCCTCCTTCGCCAGTGATCTGTACGCGCACGGCTGGCAGGCGCCGCTGTGGCTCGCCGCGGGGTTTGCGGCCCTGTCGTTCGCGGGCGCGCTCATGTTCTTCTGGGTGGA
This sequence comes from Gammaproteobacteria bacterium, assembly GCA_003156695.1. Taxonomy (GTDB): domain Bacteria; phylum Pseudomonadota; class Gammaproteobacteria; order Steroidobacterales; family Steroidobacteraceae; genus 13-2-20CM-66-19. The sequence continues at coordinate 5,712 of PMHN01000292.1, read as the reverse complement.
CCGCCGCGAAGCGCCGCGCGGAACCCTGGCACTGCCGCCGCCGCCGGAGCGGTTCGACTGGCGGCACCTTCTGACTTTCAGGCGTGAGTACTGGCTGCTGGTTGCGACCTGCGTGACCTTCTACTCCGTCATCTTCCCGTTCCGCAGCACCTTCGCCATCAAGTACCTGCAGCAAGCCCAGGGCCTCACGCTCGCCGAGGCGAGCACACTCAACAGTTACGTGTTCCTCGCGGCGGTGTTTGCCACGCCGGTGTTCGGCTTACTGCTGGATCGCCTCGGCCGTAATGCGCTGCTGCTGACCTTCGGCTCGGCACTGCTGCCGCTGAGTTTTCTGGTGCTGGGCGCCGTCCCCGGCAGCGCCGGACTCTCGACGGCCCTTCTCGGGGTGAGCTTTTCATTTCTGCCCGCGGTGCTATGGCCGACCGTGGTGCGCTATGCCGCACCGGAGCACCTCGGCACGGCGTACGGTCTCATGACCACCCTGCAGAATGTCGGCCTGTTTGCCGCGAACCTCATCGCCGGACACATCAACGACACCAGCGGCGCCAGCGCCAGCAACCCGGGCGGTTACGCGCCCATGCTGTGGTTCTTCGGTCTCCTGAGTCTCGTGGCATTTCTGTGCACCGTGGCGCTGTGGTGGCGCGAGCGCACACAGGGTACTGCCGCCCCCGGGCCGACGCCCGCGCACACTTAGTCGCGGCTCGTTCATGTCCTGGCTGAGCGTCGCATTCGTTTTCCTCGTCCTGGCTGGCGTCGGCATCGAGCTGTGGCTCGCGCGACGCCAGGAGACCACGGTCACACGCCTGCGCACCGAGGTACCGCCGCCGTTTGCCGCCAGCATCACCGGCGCGGAGCACGCGAAGGCGGCCGACTACACCATCGCCAAGGTGCGTTTCGGCAGAGTCGGTACGGTTGTCGACGCCGCGCTCACCCTGGCCCTGACGGTTGGCGGAGGCATCGCGGCGTTCGACGCCCTGTGGCGTCACACCCGGCTCGCGCAGCCCTGGCTCGGTGTTGCGGTAATCGGCAGCTGCGTGCTCGTGATGCAGCTGGTCAGCCTGCCGCTTTCGGTCTGGCGCACCTTCGGACTGGAGGCGCGCTACGGGTTCAACCGCACCACGCCGATGTTGTTCATCGCCGACCTCGGCAAGGGTCTCGCGCTTGCCATCCTCCTGGGCGGGTCGCTGCTGGTCGCCACCCTGCTACTCATGGAGCGCGCCGGACGCTGGTGGTGGATCTGGGCCTGGGGCCTGTGGCTGGCCTTCATGTTGTTCATGGCCTGGGCGTGGCCGGCGTTCATCGCCCCGCTGTTCAACCGCTTTTCGCCGCTGACGGATGCGGCGCTCAAAGGGCGGATCGAGGCGCTGCTCACGCGCTGCGGCTTCACCTCCAAGGGTGTTTTCGTGGTCGACAACTCGCGTCGCTCAAGTCACGGCAACGCGTATTTCACCGGCATCGGCCGCAACAAGCGCATCGTGTTCTTCGACACGCTGCTCGAGCGGCTTGCGCCTGCCGAAGTCGAGGCGGTGCTGGCGCATGAGCTCGGGCACTTCAAACTCAAGCACGTGCGCCAGCGGCTGCTGCTGTCAATTGCGATCAGCTTCGTCGGCCTTGCAGTGCTCGGCTGGCTCAAGGGGCAGGCGGGGTTTTATGCCGCGCTCGGCGTGCCAATCCCCTCGACCCATGCAGCGCTGTTGTTGTTCGTCCTTGCCATCCCGGCGTTCATGTTCTTCCTCACGCCGCTCTCGTCGTTGTGGTCACGGCGCCATGAGTTCGAGGCCGACGCGTTCGCTACCCGCGCCGCAAGTGCCGCGGAACTCGCCAGCGCGCTGGTAAAGCTGCAACGCGACAACGCCGGCACGCTCACGCCCGATCCGGTGTACGCCGCCTTTTACTATTCGCATCCAGCGCCGCTCGCGCGGATCGTGCGCCTGCAGACGTAAGGTCACTGCCCAGCGGGCAAAAGCCGCGCCTTTTGCCCGCGGAAGCGAAGCTGATGTCCGGCAAAAGCGCCGCAGGCGACTTTTGCCCAGTTGACTAAGGAATGTAGTAGAGGTCGATGCTCTTGCCGACCCGCTCGACGGGTTGGTACGCGTCGGTCCAGGCGTAGTCGTCGGGATTGCGCGTTCGCGCCAGCTGCGAAATCGCCACCCAGCCGGTGGCCGGCTGGTGAGGCGGCAGATCCGTGAACGGCGGCAGCGGCTCCTTGGAGAGCAGCGCGGTTCCCCGGTAGGCAAGGCTTAAGTGCGGAATTTTCAGTTGCGCGGCGCGCCATTCCAGGCGCTTGAGGTCCTGGCCCCAGTCGAGGTCGGAATCCACCAGCACCGCTTCCGGATGCGCGACCGCCTCGTTGAAATACGGCAGGTAGTCGGGGTATGCAGTCCACAGCGTACTCAACTGCCATGCCAGGAGCGCCAGCAACCCGATCNNGGGTAAGCGGTCCACAGGGTACTCAGCTGCCACGCCAGGAGCGCCACCAGCGCCCCCTTACCGCCCGCAGCCAGGCGCGGATTGCGCAGCGTCGCGAGCGCCGCCCAGGCGCGCGCCAACACCCACACCGCGCCGAGGGCGAAGAATGGATAGAGGACGAGGATGTGCCGGATGCCGATGTTGATGCGGCTGAAGGTGCTCGCAAACACCAGCATCGTGACCACGAGCAGCGCCGGGGCGATGTGCCAGGGGTTGCGCTGCCGCCAGCCCTCCCGCAGAAGCCCCGCCAGCCCCACGGTTCCTGCCACCAGGAGCGGCAGTGGCGTCTTGACGGCGAGCGCGACCAGGTAGAAGTACCACCAGCCTGTGAGACTCACCTGGCCCAGCAGAAACGACAGATGTCCCGTGTCGTTGTGCGCCTTGACAGCGACGATGCCGTTGACCAGATCCTTGAACGGCCGCGGCAACCACAGGTGTTGCAGCAGGACTCCAAACTGATGGTCGAGACCGCGCTCCTGCAGCAGGTAGTTCACGGCCCAGTCGAAGCGCTGCGCAACGCCGGCAGGGTCCGCCGCGCGCGGTCCGTACGCGAGCAGCAGCGGCAGCAGCGCGGTGACGATGACAATCGCGAGTCCGGTCAGCCAGGCGCGCGGGGTGGCGCGCCGGCGCGCATCGGCGGCGGCCGCTGGACCTGCGCCACACCGCCAGCGCACCAGGGCGAGCACCATGAGCGCCAGACCCACGAATGGCACGGCCGAGAACTTGGTACCGACGGCCAACCCGGCTGTCAGGCCGAAGAACACCGCATCCGCGTAACCCGCGCTCACAATCCAGCGTTGCAGCGCATAGAACGCCAGCAACATCGTTGCCGCCGCGGCGACATCCAGACTTGCGAGAGCCGCGTTGCCGAGAATGGGCGGCACGGATGCGAGCACCAGCACCGTGAGCAACGCCATGCCGCTTGATGCAAACAGCGCGCGCCCCCACAACCAGGTCACGAACAGGAGCAGCGCCAGAAACGGCAGCATGCCGAGTCGCGCGAGCGTGAGATAGCGCTCGTAGTGAGCGCCTGAGTAAAGGATATCCACGCCTTCGCGCGTGCCCTCCGGTCCCGGAGTATCGAAAGAGCGCGCGCCGGCCAGGTACGGACCCAGGGCCAGTAACACCCGGCCGATCGGCGGGTGCTCGGTATCGTATTCATAGATCCCGCGGTCGAGGAGTTCCACGCCAGCCGCCAGGTGCTCCGGCTCATCCCAGGTGTTGGAATACACGCGCCAGCAGCCGGCCGCGAGGATGCAGGCGCCGACGATGATGAAGGCCAGCGCCAGTCGCACGGCCGGTACGCTCCGTGCGCCAGGAGAGGCGTTCAGGGTCACGCTCCGAAGGGGTGCCGCAGCACGATGGTCTCGTCGCGGTCGGGGCCCGTGGAAATCAGATCTATCGGCACGTTGACGAGGGCCTGCAGGCGCTCAAGATAAGCGCGCGCGTTCGCCGGCAGCGCCCCGTAACTGGTCACCCCCACGGTGGACTCGCGCCAGCCGGGAAGCTCTTCGTACACCGGCTCGATGCCGGCGTAGCCCTCGACGCTCATGGGCGGCTCAGGGGTAACAGCCCCGGCAATCCGGTAGCCAATGCAGATGCGGATGGTGTCCAGTCCATCGAGCACGTCGAGCTTGGTGATACACAGGCCCGAAACGCTGGAGTTGATGATCGCGCGCTTGAGCGCCACCGAATCGAACCAGCCGCAGCGGCGGCGGCGGCCGGTCACCGAACCGAATTCATGGCCGACGCGCGACAGGTGCTCACCATAGCCATCGAAGAGCTCGGTGGGAAACGGCCCTGCGCCGACGCGCGTGGTGTAGGCCTTCATGACGCCGAGCACCGCATTGAAGGCGCGCGGCCCGATGCCGGTGCCGGAGCTGGCGAAGCCCGCGGTAGTATTTGACGAAGTCACATACGGATAGGTGCCCAGATCCACATCGAGCATCGCACCTTGCGCGCCTTCGAAGAGGACATTGGCGCCCGCCACCCGCAGCGCCTCGAGAGCGAGCGTCACGTCCGTCACGAGGGGCTCGATCCTCGCGCCCAGGGAGAGCTGAGTGTCGAGCGTCTTCTGAAAGTCGACCGGAGGCTGGCGATAATAGTTCTGCAGAATGAAGTTGTGAAAGTCGAGCACCTCGCCCAACCGGGCGGCGAAATGATCGCGCTTGAAGAGATCAGCGACGCGCAGCGCACGGCGCGCGGCCTTGTCCTCATAGGCAGGCCCTATGCCCCGACCCGTCGTGCCGATGGCATTGACGCCGCGAGCCTGCTCGCGTGCACGGTCGAGCACCACATGCGAGGGCAGAATGAGCGGGCAGGAGGGCGAGATGCGCAGACGCTCGAAGACCGGCACCCCCTGGTCGATGAGGATCTGCGCTTCGNNAAGGAACGCACGCCCTCGCGCAGAATGCCCGAGGGGATGAGCGAAAGAACCGTCTTCTTACCGCCGATGACGAGCGTGTGTCCGGCATTGTGGCCGCCCTGAAATCGCGCCACTGCGACAGCGCGCTCGGTCACGAGGTCGACGATCTTGCCCTTGCCCTCGTCGCCCCACTGGGCGCCGATTACCGCGACGTTCGCCATCGAAACACAATCCCCCTTGCAACAACCCGCTAGAGCTAACCGACGCGTAGCACTTGACGTGCGAAGCTAACCAACATCGACGATCTTGCCGCTTTCGAAGACATGGCCGCAATTGAGCCGCTTGGCCTCGTCCTGGGCGTTCGCCGCCGGGGCGAGGCCGGCCACGGTGATCCAGCCTTGCTCGCGCAGGCGCCGCATCGCTGCCAAATCGCCACCGACCGGCACATAGACCCGCCGCGCCGGCACGTATTCCGGCATCGCCTGCAAAACCGTATCGGTATAGAGCGTGACGCCGGTGGCCTCCTCGCCCGCACCCTCGCCGGCGCGATAGCGCCCGCCGCGGCCGAGCTCGCCGCGCACCGCACCGGCAAAGAAGGTGAAGCTGACGCCGGTGTGATACTCGAAGCCGCGGTTTTCGACGGGATCGATGGTGGCGCCGAGGCCGGGTATGGCCTGGCGNNATTGCGGCAGCTTCAACGCGGCCAGCGCCTTCAATGATTTTTCCGCCTCGCCGGCGCATTTCAGCAACTCGCCGAGCAACCCTGCGGCCGGCCCCGCGACCGCTTTGAGCTTCGCCGCGTCCTTGTGGTCGAGCGCCGCGCGCACCGCCCGGATGGAGTCCTGGTCGAGCGTCATCGCACGGCAGACCGCCGGCAC
>PMHN01000149.1 GCA_003156695.1 Gammaproteobacteria bacterium | reverse complement strand
ACGAAATCACCCGGCGGAATAGCCGGAATGGTCAAGGGCAGAGCCGTCGTCGTGGTCGCGCCGGAAGTGTCAAAGTTGAGCAGCATTTCTCCCGCATTTGATCCGCTGCTGGAGAGCGTGCTGAAGGCGGGATCCGTGTTCTCGTAGGCCAGTGATCCGAAGTTGCCGGCCGCGGAAAAGTAGGCCACGCCCTGCGCCTCGACCGTGTCTATGGCTTGAGCGACGATCCCGTCTTGGAAGAACGGCTCATCAAAGTAGCCCACGTCATCGGCAATGACTTTGGAACCCGCTGCGGCAAGCTTGCCGATTCCGGTGGCGAAGTCGGCTTCGCTGTTCTCCGCGGTATAGAACGCAAGCCCTGCCCCGGGCGCCACGTCGTGAACGATCTGGAGCATTGCACGGCCTTCATCGCCAAAGGGCAGCTGAGTGGGTGCGCCGTAGTTCAAACAGTCGGCCTCTTCCAAAACGTTGACGTTTGCCGGGAGATTGTCGGTCGATATGTCGGTTGCGTAATCGGCAGTGAACCCGTTATAGGCATAGCCCTCGTTGCCCGAGACCGGCACACCGCTACCGGGTTCGGCATAGACGGCGTAACAGTTAAAACTGTCAGACAGCACGCCGACGCTAATGCCGGCCCCCGTAAGACTCGGATTGTTGGCGCGCACGACGTCGCTGCGCTGAGCGAAGTCGCCCTGCGAGGTAACCGGCGCCGCGCTCGCGCGGGACATCGAGGCGCGGATGGAGATGAGCTCGCCGCGCTCGGCCGCAGCTTCCAATTGATTGACCGGCAGCCAACCACCGACATCATTGGCGTATCTTGCGGCGCGCTCAAGGCCAAGCCCTTCGAGCGCCGTCTGTAGCTCCTGGGGATTGCCGCGTGCGGTGGCATCGATGAGTACCAAAGGCGTTGCACTCGCGCCTTTCTGGACGAAGCGCGCGGCGGGACTCAGCGAGTGCAGATCCTCGAGCGCATGACCGGCACGCGCGAGATACGCATGCCGTACCAGGTCGGCCAGCGTGGCATCGAGTTTGCGGTCGGTGCCCGCGAGCTGCGCAGCGCTGCGGCCCCCGAACACCATCAGCCGCGCGCTGCCCGGGGCCACGGCGGCGTGCAGGTGCATCGACGGCAGGAGGGAGGTCGCGGATGAGGTCGCGATGGCTGCGGCGAGCGCCAGCGCGCCGATCGCGAGACGATATGGGGACATCAGCGGTATTGCCTCAAGGTGACGGATTCCGTCTGTCACACGTTCGTGGTCGCAAGGTCGGTCTGCATTAAGGTAATCCGCCCCCTGTCACGCGGTCGTGACGATGATCGCGTTATTGCACGAACGCAGCGGAAATATGGGCGAGCTGTCAGCCTGCCGGGTACTTGGCGAAGATGGCCTGCACGGCGGTGCTGATACGCCTCTCCGCCTCGGGTCCCTTGGCCCCGGTCAGGTCCTGATCCACGGAGGCGTGCCACATGGGCTCGCGGCTCACTCCGTCGTAGATGTCCACGCCGATGATTCCCTGGCGCATCACGTCCGGGCCATACCACCCGTAGCCGCCCCAGTACGGCCCGCGCCAGCCCCCACCCCAGCCCCAGCCCCAGCCCGGATAGGGTCCGCCGAAGGCCACGTTATTCGCGCCGATGCCGTAGCCGACAAGGCAATCCGCCTTGCCGGCGGCGGTGGCCTGCGTCACACCCATGGACTGCAGGTGGCCCGCGATGGCGGCGCGCAGGCGACTTTCATTCAGCGGATTCGCGATGGTGGTTCGTAACGAAGTGTTACCGCGAAATGACCCTGCCCAGTCGAAGCTGTGGCAGGCATGGATGAGCGCGGCGTTGGCGTCCGTACGAACCTGCAAAGCGCAGGCCGTTGCGCCCAGTACTGCCGCGATCACGGGAATCAGGAGCAGTTTCTTCAGCACGTTCACTACCTCGCGCGAATTACGCCCCGCGTGCGGCACTAGTCGCCTAAACGCTTCAGCCGGCGTTCAGTTGACACGCCTGCGGGCGTCAACTTCCACGGATGAATCTAGGCCGGCAGCCGCGGGAGCGTCCAGCGCGTGACCGCGCAGTGAGGCTTGCGGAAAAGCCCCGTGGTATGTTGTGCGCCCGTTTTGTTTGCCAAGAAAAACCAGGGGAGCTTGGGTCATGACCAGGGAAATCGTGACTTTCCTTAAAGTGCGCCACGTGCTGCTCGCCGGCGCCGCAGTGCTCGCGACCGCTGCCGCGCATGCGCAGGTGGTACTCGTTCCCCCGACCCCGCAGATCGGCTCTTCGAACCCGATCACCGCGGAGCCGCCCGTGTCGCGGCCGCATACCAGGCCGTGCGTGGTGCAGTTGTTCCAGAACCTGGAATTCGCGAACTTCAATACCAAGAGCTTCAGCTACGCGCCCCCGGGCGCCTGCCCCGGACCCTGGGAGAAGGTCGTGTTTACCGCGGACTTCACCGTCACCGCCGGAAACCAGTACGACCGCACGGCGGCGTTCTATCTCGGCCACGCCAACATCTATTACGGCACCACCGCCGAGCCAGGCGCGGGCTTCAGCCCGTCGTGGCACGTGGAGCGCGACGTAACTGACTTGTCTGCGATCTTCGCCGCAGCCCAGACGGGGGAGGCGAACATCGGCAACTTCGTCGGTGTCTCGGCAGGCGTGACCTATAACGGCATCATTTACGGCAACGCCGCGCTGGAGTTTTATCCGGCCCGGCGGCAGGAGGACGCGCCGCGTACGCCGGACATCGTGGTGCCGGTGGAAGGCCCGGGCGGCGATGCCGGCACGCTCGGCACCACCGCGAGCCAGGTCACGCAGACGCTCAACCTTCCGAGCAACGTCGAGCGGTTGTACCTGGACGTCATCGCCCAGAGCCAATCAGACGACGAGTTCTGGTACTTCTGCGTGCCCAATAATGAGACGGCAAACCTCGAGAGCTGCGGCAACACGGCGTTCCGCGAGACCGAGGTGAGCATTGACGGGCTGCCCGCGGGAGTCGCTCCGGTATACCCGTGGATTTACACCGGCGGCATCGATCCGTTTTTGTGGCAGCCGATCCCGGGCGTGCAGACGCTCGATTTCCGACCCTACCGCGTCGATCTCACCCCGTTTGCCGGCGTCGTGTCCGACGGCAATCCGCACGTCATAGCCGTCAGCGTGTTCAACGCCAACAGTTACTTCCTCGCCACCGCCAATCTGCTCGTGTACACGGATCACGGCGCGCAGCGCGTCCGCGGCGGGCTCGTTAGCAACACACTCAGTGCCGCGCCGTCACCGGTGATTACGAACAACATCAGCGTTGATCCGACCGGTACGATTTTCACCGGCACCCTCGCGGTCGCTTCGAACCGCGAGTTTGCAATCAGCGGCTACGTGGACACCTCGCACGGGCGCGTGCTCACCACGGTCGAGCAGACCGTGAATTTCCTGAGTACCCAGACGTTTGATGTCAGCCCCAGCACCGACATCCAGAATGTGCAGCAGACGACGCGCGTGGACTCACGCGTGAGCACGCGCGGCGGCGCAGAGGAGGGCACGCGTGAGCAGCATTTCATGTATCCGCTGACGCTGGATTACTCCCTGGTATTCAATCCCGACGGCAGCGCGACCCAGGTAACCACCAGCGACCAGCGCGATCTTGAGCGCGAGTCGCGCGGTGATTCAGGGGGACGGGATCGCACGCTGCACAATCACGTGCACGCCACCGACACACTCCAGTTCGACGCGAACTTCAACATCACAGGGCACTCGGGCAGTAAGACGACCCAGACGTACCGCGCGGTCGACTTCAGCGCGAGTTGCTACAGCCGTACCTTGACGGCAGTGACACAGGTGCTTACCGCAGAGCCGGACGGCCGTGGCTGCGAGGGTTTCGATCAAGGTCATTGAAGGGTGCCCGCGATGGCGGCCGTTTTCGTTTGGTGGTGTTGGTCGGGTCACAGGACTTGAACCTGCGACACGCGCGTCCCGAACGGCGCTTTATATTACTTGCCTTAACAGGCGAATAAACGCCATAGATATCTATAAATCGTCATAATAGACGAGTTGTCTTAATATATACGATGTGATAATATTCGTCTTATTAGACGAGTAAAAGGCTAGAGTCGGCTTAAAATCGCCCATATGGACGAATTGTTATGAGGATCATATCCGAACTGACCGATCTCGCGCTTTTGCATGAGATCGGCGACCGCCTGGAGCGTCGCCGAATCGATGCGGGGTTGACGCAAGCCCAGCTGGCCGAGGAAGCCGGCATCTCCAAGCGCACGGTGGAGCGGATCGAAGCGGGCCACAGTACTGACTTTGTCATGCTACTGCGGGTTCTGCGGGTGCTGAAACTCCTGGAGGTACTGGATCAGCTAGTACCCGATCTGCCGCAAAGCCCCCTTATGCTCCTCAAGGGCCGAGGTCGCACGCGTAAGCGCGTGGGGCATTCGCGGCGGCCGCCGGAAGGCACGACGGCGCCCA
>PMHN01000110.1 GCA_003156695.1 Gammaproteobacteria bacterium | reverse complement strand
CCTTTTCGCGCAGAATGCGCGCTCTTCGGAAGGCGGCAGGCGGTGACGATGAATCTGCACGAGTACCAGGCGAAAGAGCTGTTCCGCAGCTACGGGATTCCCGTGCCGGCGGGCAAGGTCGCGGCGAGCGCCGAGGAGGCGGTCGCGGCCGCCCAGGAGCTCGGGGGTACCGTGTGGGTCGTGAAGGCCCAGGTGCACGCGGGCGGGCGTGGCAAGGCGGGTGGCGTGAAGCTCGTGCGCGACATGAACGCGGTACGCGCCGCGGTCGCGGATATGCTCGGCAAACGGCTCGTCACCCAACAGACCGACGCCCAGGGGCTCCCCGTGGCGCGCGTGTACGTCGAATCCGGGTCGGACATCGCGCGCGAGATCTACCTGTCGCTGACCCTCAGCCGCGAACGCGGCCGCATCGCNNCATGGACATCGAGGAAGTGGCGCACAAGACGCCCGAGAAGATCCTCAGCGTCACCATTCACCCGGCGGCGGGGCTGCAGGCGCACCAGGCGCGCGAGCTGGCGTTTGGCCTGGGGTTAAATGGCGCGCCGGTCGGGGAGTTCGTGGCGCTCGCCGCGGCGCTCCATCGGCTGTACATCGACAAGGACCTGAGTCTCGTGGAAGTGAACCCGCTGATCGTGACCAAGGCCGGCAAGCTCGTGGCGCTGGATGCCAAGATCAACGTCGATCCCAACGCACTGTTCCGCCACCCCGAGCTCGCGCAGCTGCGCGATGCGAGCCAGGAAGATCCCATGGAGCGGCGCGCTGCCGAGCATGACCTCAACTACGTGTCCCTCGACGGCAACATCGCCTGCATGGTGAACGGCGCGGGACTCGCCATGGCGACCATGGATCTGATCAAGCTGCACGGCGGGCAACCGGCGAATTTTCTCGACGTCGGCGGCGGCGCGACGGCGGAGCGCGTCACGGCGGCGTTTGAACTCATTCTCTCCAACCCGAAGGTGCGCGCGGTGCTGGTGAACATCTTCGGCGGCATCGTGCGCTGCGATCTCATCGCGGACGGGATCATCACCGCCGTGCACAAGGTTGGCGTCAAGGTGCCGGTGGTGGTGCGGCTCGAGGGCACGAACGCGGAAGCTGCGCGCGCGACGCTGGCCAGGAGCGGACTTGCGATCACGCCGGCGACGGATCTCACCGACGCCGCGCGCAAGGTCGTCCAGCTTGCCGCAAAGGGCAGGGCATGAGCATTCTGGTTAACGCGAAAACGCGGGTTATCTGCCAGGGATTCACCGGCAAGCAGGGCACCTTTCACTCGGAGGCCGCACTCGCCTACGGCACGAAGCTCGTCGGCGGCGTGACGCCAGGGCGCGGCGGTGAGAAGCACCTGGGATTGCCGGTGTTCGACACCGTGAAGGATGCGGTGCGCGAGACCGGCGCCACGGCCAGCATGATCTATGTACCGGCGGCCGCGGCCGCGGATTCGATTCTCGAGACGGTTGATGCCGGCATCGAGCTCGCGGTATGCATTACCGAGGGCGTGCCGGTGAACGACATGGTGCGCGTGAAGGCGGTGCTGGCGACTTCCGCGACGCGGCTCGTAGGTCCCAACTGCCCCGGGGTCATCACTCCCGGGGAGTGCAAGATCGGCATCATGCCCGGCTTCATTCACAAGCCCGGCACGGTCGGCATCGTGTCGCGCTCGGGCACCCTCACCTACGAAGCGGTTTTCCAGACCACGCGCATCGGGCTCGGCCAGAGCACCTGCGTCGGCATCGGCGGCGACCCGGTACGCGGCATGAGCTTCATCGACGTGCTGGAGCTCTTCGAGCGCGATCCGCGCACCGAGGGCATCATTCTGGTCGGGGAGATCGGCGGCAGCGATGAGGAAGCCGCTGCACGTTACATCCACAAGTTCGTCAGAAAACCCGTGGTCGCATATATCGCCGGAGTTACCGCGCCGCCCGGCAAGCGCATGGGCCATGCCGGCGCCATCGTCGCGGGCGGCAAGGGCACGGCGGCGGAGAAGTATCAGGCGCTCGAGGCTGCGCGGGTGCGCACCGTGCGCTCGCCCGCGCTCATGGGCGAGACCATGCGCGAGCTTCTTCAAGACAGCCGGGCCGCGCGGCGCGCGCCACCGCGCAAGCCCGCGAGCGCGACTCCAAAAAGTCGCGCCGCTAAAAAGCCGCGCGTGCCCAAGAAGAAATCTCCACAGAAAAGCCGCCGCAGGCATCGCTAGCGCCGTGAAGAGCTCTTTGAAGGTTGCGCTCGCCCAGATCGATCTTTTGGTCGGCGACGTGCAGGGCAATACCGCGCGCATCGTCAGCACTGCGCGGCGCGCGCACGCGCAGCTCGCCGCGGACCTCGTCGTCTTCCCGGAGCTTGCGCTCTCGGGCTATCCGCCCGAGGACCTGCTCTTTCATCGCGGCTTTCGCCGCCAGATTGAGGCGGCCCTCGAGCGGCTGCGCTACGAGATCGGCTCGGCATCGGTCGTCGTGGGCTATCCGGAGTACAGCGGCCGCGACATCTACAACTCCGCCGCGCTCATCTCGGGCGGCATCATCGCGGCCAATCACAGAAAGAGCGAGCTGCCGAACTACAAGGTCTTTGACGAGAAGCGCTACTTTCGTCCGGGTGCGCAGCCGACGGTGGTCGACTGCCAGGGCTTTCGCGTCGGACTATTGATCTGCGAGGACATCTGGAGCCCCGAGGCTGCCCAGATGACGCGTTCGGCGGGAGCGGAGCTCCTGGTCGTGAGCAATGCCTCCCCCTACGAGATCCATAAGCAGCGCGAGCGCGAAGAGGTGGTGCGCGCGCATGTGCAGGAAGTGCAGCTGCCGGTCGCGTACGTCAACCGCGTGGGCGGCCAGGATGAGCTCGTCTTCGACGGCAACTCATTCAGCATGGACGCGAACGGAGTCGTCGTGGCACGGGCGCCCGCGTTTCTCGAGGGCACGTACCTTACGGAATTCACGCGCGATGCGGCGGGTCGCGTGATGCCGCTCGCCTCGACCATCGCCCCGGAGCTCTCCGATGAGGAGAGCGTGTATCGCGCGCTCGTTCTGGGCGTGCGCGACTACGTCACGAAGCATGGCTTTCCCGGCGTCGTCGTGGGGCTCTCCGGCGGCATCGACTCGGCGCTCACCCTCGCCATCGCAGTGGATGCCATCGGCGCCGAGCGCGTGCACGCTGTCATGATGCCGTCGCGCTACACCTCCTCCATGAGTCTGGAGGATGCGGCCGAGCAGGCGCGCGTGCTGGGCGTCAAAAGCAGCGTCATTTCGATCGAGGGCATGTTTACGGCGACGCTCGGCGCGCTGCGCGATGAGTTTGCCGGCAAGAGCGCCGATTCTGCCGAGGAGAACATTCAGTCACGCTGCCGCATGCTGATCCTCATGGGCATCTCCAACAAGACGGGGAAGATGCTGCTGACGACCGGCAACAAGAGCGAGATGGCGGTGGGCTATGCAACGCTCTACGGGGACATGGCGGGCGGTTTTGCGCCGATCAAGGACTGCAGCAAGTTGCTGGTGTATCGCCTGGCGCACTACCGCAATTCACTCGGGCGCGCTATCCCTGCGCGCGTCATCGAGCGTGCACCGTCCGCGGAGCTGCGCCACGAGCAGAAAGATTCCGACTCGCTGCCTCCTTATGAGGTGCTCGATCCGATCCTGGAGGCGTTCATCGAGGAGGATCTGTCGGTGGACGAGATCGAGGCGCGGGGCTTCGATCGTGCGACCATCGGGCGAGTGCTGGACCTGGTGAAGCGCAACGAATACAAGCGGCGGCAAGCACCACCCGGTGTGCGCGTCAGCCGCCGCGCCTTCGGGCGCGACTGGCGCTATCCGATTACCAGCGGCTACCGGCGCTGACGCGCGAGGCCGGCTACCACAGCTCCCACCAGTGCCGCCTGGCCTCGGCCTGCGTGGTGCGCGTGTCGCCCCCGTAGTTGGCGCCGTACACCTCGCGGGTCTGCGCGGCGAGTTCTGGAAGTTTCATGTGGTCATAGCACTGCATCATGATCTCGAGCGCCTCGCGCACGGCCGGTGCGCCGTCGTACTGCTCGATCGCGCCCTTGGCGCGCTGTGCCGCCGCGACGTAGGCGCCGCGCTTGAAGTAATAGCGCGCGACGTGCACTTCGTAGCTGGCGAGCCGGTTGCGCAGGTACACCATGCGCTGCAGGGAATCGTAGGCGTAGTCACTCTTCGGGTACTGCTCCACCACGGTCTTGAAGGCGGCGAATGACTTGCGGGCATTGCTGGGCGGCCGCTTGCTCAAATCGGCGTGGAACAGCCGTTCGATCGCATTGGGCTGTTTCTCGTACTCCACCAGGCCCTTCAGATACCAGGCGTAGTCCACGCGCGGGTGAGTTGGATTCTCACGGATGAAGGTCTCGGCCGCATCGGTCGCGGACTCCCCTTCACCGGCGCGGTAATATGCATAAATGATATCGAGCCGCGCCTGCCGCGCTTCATCGGTGAACGGGAAGCGCGCCGTGAGCGCCTCGTAGCCCTTGATGGCGGAGTTAAAGTTATAGGTTTCGAGATCGTGGTGTGCTTTCTTGTAGAGCGACTCGGGAGTCGCTTTCTTGGCCACTTTCTCCCGGTGCGCAGCGCACCCGGATACCGAAACGGCAAGCAGAACGACACACAACGCGGCCACGCCGCCGCGCACCGGACCGGTCAGGAACATCTGGAAGGGACCTTTCTTTGGCTTCGCGCCGTGTGAATCCACCGAGTATAGCGAATCCGTCGGGCCTTCCGACCGCGGAACTGCCTGTGGAGTTCCGCTCTCACGCACTCACCCTGCCCCCCGAGGCGCTCGGCCTGCGCTTTGACCAGGCCCTGGCGCGGGCGTTGCCCCAGTACTCGCGCGCGCGCGTCAGGCAATGGATCGAGTCTGGCGCAGTGCAGGTAGAGGGTCGCGCCCTGCGGCCCAAGGACAAGGTCCTCGGCGGTGAGCAGGTGCGGATCGAAGCCCGGCTGCCGGCGCAAACTGCTGCTGCCGCCGAGGCGCTGCCGGTGGACGTGGTCTTCAGGGACCGCTCCCTACTGGTCATTAACAAGCCCGCGGGCCTGGTCGTGCACCCGGGCGCCGGTAACCCGCGGCACACGCTGCTGAATGCGCTGCTCGCGCTTGATCCGAAGCTCAGCCTGGTGCCGCGTGCCGGTCTTGTGCACCGGCTCGACAAGGACACGAGCGGACTGCTGGTGGTCGCGCGCACGCCCGAGGCGCACACCGCGCTCGTCGCCGCCCTGGCCGCACGCGAGATTGGTCGCGAGTACCTGGCGGTTTGCACGGGCGTCATGACCGGGGGCGGCACCATCGACCAGCCCATCGCGCGTCACCGCACCCAGCGCACCCGCATGGCGGTGCGCGCCGACGGGCGCGAGTCGGTGACCCACTACCGCATCGCCAGGCGCTTCCGGGCCCACACCCTGGTGCGCGTCGAGCTCGAAACCGGCCGCACTCACCAGATCCGTGTGCACCTCGCGCACGCCGGATTTCCACTCGTTGGCGACCCCGTGTACGGCGGGCGCCGCCGGATTCCGGCAGGCAGCTCCCTGCAGCTGGCGGCCGAGCTCACGGCGTTTCCGCGCCAGGCGCTGCACGCCGCACGCCTCAAGCTGCGTCATCCGGTGACCGGACGCGACATGACATGGGAGGCGCCGCTGCCTGCCGACATGCAGGGCCTCATCGCCGCCCTCGAGAAAGATCGTTCGTGAGTTCAGCGTCCCCGGCCGGCGCGCTGCAGATCCTGGTGCCCGACTGGCCGGCGCCGGCGCTCGTGCGCGCCGCGTTCACGCTGCGCTCTGGCGGCGTAAGTCCCGCGCCCTTTGGTTCGCTGAACGTTGGCGTCCATGTCGGCGATCTGCCCGATGCCGTGCGTGAGAATCGCCTGCGGGTGCGCGAGGGGCTGCAACTGCCCTCCGAGCCCGCGTGGATCGAGCAGGTTCACGGGACCGAGGTCGCGGATCTCGACGCGCCCGCAGCGGATGCCGCGCCCGGTGCCCCGGCCGACGCGGTCTTCACGCGGCAGCCGCGACGGGTGTGCGTAGTGCAGGTCGCGGACTGCATGCCGGTGCTGCTTGCCTCCCGGGACGGCTCCTGCGTCGCCGCGGCACACGCCGGCTGGCGGGGGCTCGCGGCGGGTGTGCTGGAAGCGACGCTCAGGCGGCTCGCCACCCAGCCCGTGCAACTCCTCGCGTGGCTGGGTCCGGCGATCGGGCCACAGCACTTCGAAGTGGGGAGCGAGGTGCGCGACGCCTTCGTCAGACGCGATTCGGGTGCAGCGGCGGCATTCAGCGCCAATCCGCGCGGCCGCTGGCAATGCGACCTTTTTGAGCTGGCGCGCCTGCGCCTGGGCGCGCTTGGAGTGTCCGCGGTGTATGGCGGCGGCGTGTGTACGCATGCTGATCCGCAGCGCTTTTTTTCCTACCGGCGAGACGGCCGCTGCGGGCGCATGGCGGCACTCATCTGGCTGGGAGGGATGCCGCCCGGGCGGGCTCCGTGAGCATGCTAGGATAATTCGCGCCCGCCGGAACTAAGTAGAAGAGCTTGAGCGTATTAGCCTCGATCCTCGCCTTCACGACCCTGGGCGGCATCGCGAGCGCCGCAGTCGCCGGCGCCGTGCTCCTCCTGCCGGCGGCGACCCGCAGCCGCTTCCTGCCGCACCTCGTAAGCTTCGCAACGGGAGCGCTCCTAGGCGCTGCGCTCTTAGGGCTACTGCCCGAGGCCCTGGAACGCGCCGGTCCCGCGCACGGGGAGGCGGTCGGACTCGCCGTCACCGCAGGCATCCTCCTCTTCTTCATCCTCGAGAAGCTCATGTTGTGGCGCCATTCGCATGAGGGCGAATTTCACGACCCTGATCTCTTGCAGCTGCATCGTGACAAGGCGTCGGCCATGGTCGTGCTCCTGGGAGATGGCATCCATAACGCGCTCGACGGGGTGCTGATTGCGGCGGCCTTCATGACGAGCACGCAGCTCGGGGTGGTGACGGGCATCGCCGTCATCGTGCACGAGATCCCCCAGGAGGTCGGAAGCTTCGCCGTGCTCCTTAATTCCGGCATGTCGCGCGGCCGCGCGCTCTTGTTAAATCTCTTCTCGAGCCTTACATCGATCCTGGGCGGCATCCTGGCGTACTTCGCCCTCGGCGAGGCGCTGGGCGTGCTGCCGTACGCCGTCGCCATCGCGGCGGCGAGTCTGCTCTACGTGGCCATGGCGGATCTCATTCCGGGCCTGCACCGCCGCGCGGATGTGGCGGCGAGCGTAGCCCAGGTACTGCTCATCAGCTTAGGCATTGGGCTCATCGCCTGGATCGGACGCGACTGAAGGGTTGGGATATCAAATGCGACAGGACAAACTCACGGCCAAATTTCAAGCGGCGCTCGCCGATGCGCAGTCACTGGCGCTCGGGCGTGATCATCAGATTATGGAGCCCGCCCATGTGATGCTGGCGCTCCTCGACAGTAGCGGCGGCACCGTGCGGCCGCTGCTCATGAAGGCAGGTGCAGACGTCAATAAGCTGCGCTCCGAGTTGGGCGCATACCTCGATAAGCTGCCGAAGGTCGAGGGCACGCCGGGCGAGATCCATGCCTCGAACGATCTCGGGCGCCTCCTCAACATCACCGACAAGCTCGCACAGAAGCGCGGCGATCAATATATTTCGAGCGAGCTTTTCGTGCTCGCCGCCTTCGAGGACAAAGGGCCTCTCGCGCGCATCCTGAAGGATGCCGGCGTCGTGCGCGGTGCGGTCGAGAAGGCGATCGACGAAGTGCGCGGCGGGGAGACCGTCTCCGACCCCAATGCCGAAGAGCAGCGCGGCGCGCTCGAGAAATACACCATCGATCTCACCGCGCGCGCCGCCTCGGGCAAGCTTGATCCAGTGATCGGCCGCGATGAGGAGATCCGGCGCACCATCCAGGTGCTGGCGCGGCGTACCAAGAACAATCCCGTCCTGATCGGCGAGCCCGGCGTCGGCAAGAC
>PMHN01000255.1 GCA_003156695.1 Gammaproteobacteria bacterium | reverse complement strand
GTGGTCTTGCCGCAGCCCGAGGCACCCACCAGTGCGAACATCTCGCCCTTGAAAATGGCAAGGTTGACGTTGTCGACCGCGGTTGAGGCGCCGAAGGTCTTGCCGACGCCGTCGATCAGGATCTGCGGCGTGGCGCGCGGATCGAGCCACGGCCGTTCAGCGAGCGGTTTCGACTGCGTTGTTATCATTGCCCCCCCGGTGCGCCCGCGTCAGAAGTCCGCTGGCGGCGTCGCGCGGCGGCGCGCTGGTGCGTAAAACGGGCGCTCGACGACCCGCGCCCGCACCATGCGCCGCTGCCACTTCAGTTCACGGTTCAGATAGATCTCGGCCCACATCGTCGCGCCGGCCGCAAAGTACGGTGCCTCAACCATGGCGAGTGCGAGATTACGCTTCGNNCGCCTGCCGGTGAAGTGCCCCTTGCCGAAGTCGACCAGCCAGCCGAGCCCGAGCTCCAGCGGCGAGCGCTCGGTGCCCAGGTGCAACGTGTGCTCGGCGGAGACAAAGTCGAGGTTCGGCAGCAGGAACCCGGCCTCGATGCGGGCGATGTTCAGCGCGCGCGAGCCGATCGGCCGAATGCCGCGCGTGCGCCCGGCCTCCATGAGCGCATCCCACACGCCCTGCGCGTCTGCCGGCCGCATCCACAGCTCATAGCCCAGGTCCCCCGTGAAGCCGGTGCGCGACACCATGAGCGGAAGCGCGAGGGGCTGCGCGGCTGGCNNACGCGTACGCGGCAGTGCGAACTGTCCGAGCTCAAAGGGCTTGAGCCGCTCCACCCCGTCAAGTCCCAGCGCCTTCAGGAGCGCACAGGATGTGGGTCCCTGCAGGGCGAGCGCCGCGACCTCCTCGGTCACTTCGGCTATCTCCACGTCAAAGCCGATTGCCGAAGCGCATAGCCAATCCAGCTGCCGCTCGGCGGTGCAGAGGCGATACTCGTTGGCGGCGAGGCAGAACACCGTGCCGTCATCGATCAAATGGCCGCTGTCATTGCACCAGACGCTGTAGGCAACCCGACCGGGAGCGAGTTTGCGCAGATCGCGCGTCATCAGGCGGTTAAGAAAGCGCTGCGCGTCGGCGCCCGCGATCCGGTACTTGACCATTGGGGTAAGGTCGTACACCGAGGTCGAGTTGCGGATGGCGAAGTATTCCTGCTCGACGGTGGTGAACACGTCGACCGTCGTATAACCGCTCCAGGCAACAAAGCTGTCCACCTGGCTCGCGGCACGGGCGCGTTCGTGGAACGGCGTCTTCAGCAGCGGCTGGCGAAAGTGCGGTTCGCTCTCGGTGAGCATCTCAGGCTGCCTCGCGCAGCACTTGCCGCGCGGCGTTGCGTCCGGCGACACCCATCACCCCACCACCCGGATGACAGCCGGCGCCGCACAGGTACAAGCCGGCCACCGGCGCCTGGTATTGCGCCGCACCCGGCACCGGACGAACCATGAAGAACTGGTCGAGCGCAAGTTCGGCATGATGCCAGTGTCCGCCGGCAATGCGAAATTCACGCTCGATGTCCGGCGGCGTCAGCAGTTGCGCGCTGTGCAGGCAGCTGCGCAGGTCCGGCGCAAACACTGCGATCGTGTCGATCGCGAGATCAGTGAAATGCTGCCGCTCCAGCTGCCAGCCGGACCGCAGCGAGTAAGGCGCATATTGCACGATCGCCGACAATACGTGCTTTCCGGGTGGCGCGAGCGTTGGATCGGCAAGCGTCGGCAGCGTGATCTCGAGAATCGGTGCCGCTGAGAACTCCCCGTATTTGGCGTGATTGTAAGCGCGCTCAATGTATTGCGGTGACGGCGCGATCAGCAGCCGGCCGCGCAATGCCTGGGGGTCGAGACCCGGAAATTGCGGCAGCCGCTCGAGCGCCAGGTGCAGCTTCGCGGCAAGCCCGCCGGTACGCGGCTGCGCCACGCGGCGCACGAAGCCTGCGTCCAGATGCTCACTCCCCAGAAGCCCGAGGAAGGTCGTCTTCGGGTCGGCGCTCGACACCACCACCCCGGCAGCGATCTGTTCCCCCGACGCGAGCACCACACCGCTGGCCCGGTCCGCGCTCACCAGGATCCGCTCGACCGGTGACTGGGTGCGAATCTGCGCGCCGGCCGCAATGGCTGCGCGTGCCAGAGCTGCCGACAGCGCACCGAGCCCGCCCGTGGGTTGGGCGAGCGCCTCCACGCCACCGGCGGCCGCCATCCGGTACAGAAGCGTGAGCACCGTGCCCGGCGAGCGCGGACCTAAGTTCGTTCCCAGCACCGCATCGAGCGCCAGCGCACCCTTGAGGAGCGGCGATGCGAAACGCTCATCCAGCAGATCCTGCACATTCATGCCGCCGATGCGCAGCAGCTCGCGCATGTCGCGCCTTCCCAGGCGGCGGATGCGCCAGCCCAGGCGCAGGAGCGACGCCCGCTGCTGCCATGATCCGGTACCCAGGCGTGGCGGCGCCTGCGTGAGCACCGGATGCAGTGCGGCCGCGAGGCGCTGTAGCTGCGCCTGCCATTCGCCGTACGCCGCCGCATCGGCCGGCAGCTGTTGCGATAGGACCCCGGCGGCGAGCGACAGGTGCGCCCCGTCGGACGACAGCGCGGTTGTGGGCAGGCTGTGCGCGGCGAGCTTCAGTCCCTGCGCGTCCAATCCCAGCTCCCGCATGAGCGCCCCGGGCATCAGGTGCAACAGGTGCGCGCACGCCGACACCTGAAATCCGGGCGAAAATTCGCGCGTGACCGCAGCACCGCCGACCTGACCGGCCGCCTCCAGTACCAGGACCGAGCGCCCGCCGCGCGCCAGATACGCCGCGCACACCAGTCCGTTGTGGCCGCCGCCGACCACGATGCAGTCGTAGCGCGTGGTGCCGGTCCCCGTCATGTTGACTGTGCCAGGCGCAGATCCCTGAGGATTGCGCTCGCGGCATTGGCGCCCGGTGCGCCCATCACGCCCCCGCCGGGGTGGGTGCTCGCGCCGCACATGTACATGCCGCGTACGGGCGCGCGGTACTGCGCGTAGCCGGGGATCGGCCGGTTGAAGAGCAGCTGATCGAACGTCAGCTCACCCTGGAAGATGTTGCCCTCGGTGAGTCCCACCTCGGCCTCGATCTCATGCGGCGTACGGATCTCGGCGTGCAGGATGAGGTCCTTGAAGTCCGGACTATGGCGCGCGATGGTGTCGATGACCGTGTCGCCGAAAGCCTGGCGCTTCTCGGGGGTCCACTCGCCATCGGCGAGCTTATAGGGGCAATACTGCACGAACACCGACATGTAGTGCTTGCCGTCGGGCGCCATGGTCGGGTCGATCTGCGAGGGAATCAACATGTCGACGTACGGCGCGCGCGACCAGCGTCCCTCTTTCCAGTCATCGTAGGCGCGCTCCAGCATGTCGATGGTGTCGGTCACGTGCATGTCACCACGGATGCAGGGTGAGCCCTGCGGAATTGCCGGGAAGTGCGGCAGTGCGTCGAGTGCGATGTTGAGCTTGCCGGAGGAGCCGCGGATCTTGAAGCGCTGCACCTGCGCCAGAAACTCCGGCGGCAGGTGCTGCGGTGCCACGGTCTCCAGGAAGGTGCGGCGCACGTCGAGGTTCGAGACCACCACCGCCGCCTGAATCTCCTCCCCATCCGCGAGCCGCACGCCGGCGGCGCGACCGCCGCGCACCAGGATCTCATCAACCGGCGCACTGCTGCGCAGCGTGCCGCCGCTCGCCGCAAACGAGCCTGCCAGCGCCTGTGTGACCGCGCCCATGCCGCCGCGGGCGAACCCCCAGGCGCCGACTGCGCCGTCGATGCTACCCATGTAGTGGTGCAACAGCACGTAGGCGGTCCCCGCTGAACGCGGCCCGAGCGCGGTGCCGATGATCGAGCTGCCGGCCAGGTGCGCCTTGACGATATCGCTTTCGAAGTATTCCTCCAGTAGATCCGCGCAACTTTGCGTCCAGAAGCGCAACGTGTCGTACATGCGCGCCTCACCGAGCTGGTGGAAATGCCGGCCGAGCCACAGGAGCTCCTGGATATCGCGCGGCTTGAAGGAGGTCGGATCCGGTGGCTCGCGCAGTAACAATGGCTTGATGAAGCGGCAGTGACGCAGCATGTCGCGCACGAAGCGGTCGTAGCCTTCGGCGTCGCGATNNGGCGTCGTGGTTGTCGTACAGCGCCAGGTGCTCGCCGTTGCGCATCAGCGTGCAGCCACCCTCGTACGGGATGATCTGCAGGCCGTAGTGCGGCAGGTCGAGGCCGCGGATGATTTCCGTGCGCAGGAGACTGCACACGTAAGAGCAGTTCGAATATGTGAATCCGTCGTAGAGCTTGCGGCTGACCGCGGCGCCGCCGATGTAGGCGTTGCGCTCGAGCACCAGCACGTCAAGTCCCGCGCGCGCCAGGTAGCAGGCGGCCACCAGTCCGTTGTGACCGGCGCCCACCACGATGGCGTCGTGTCGCTTAGCCGCGCGCGCGCTCACTTTCAGGCCGGTACGCGGCGCGAACTGCCAAGCGCATTGAGTGTGCGGTCGATCGCCACCTCAAAGCCCGCAAGCGTGTCGGCGAGACACGAGTCATCGTGCGCAGCGCTCACGAACCACGGCTCGCGTGAGTCCGGCTCGCACAGGATGCGCTCATCGTGCAGCACCTTCGCCGCGGCATCGTAGAAGGTGTAATCGCTGCCCTTCCAGTCCCGGTAGGTGCGCGGCGGATCATGCGCGAAGTACAGGCCGCTCATCGAGGGATGGCCCACGAAGCTGTGGGCGATGCCGCGGGCCTTGAGGATCGTGCTCATGCCAGCGCGCAACCGCGTGCCATAGGCGGCGACGCGCTCGAGCGCGTCGGTTTCAGCGAGAATCTCCAGGGTCTTTTCCGCCGCTGCCAGCGACACCGGGTGCGCCGTGTAAGTGCCGCCGTGGGCGACTCCGCGCCCGAGCTTGCGCATGATGTCCTCGCGCCCCGCGAGCACCGAGATCGGATAGCCGTTGCCGAGTGCCTTGGCGAACGTGCACAGGTCGGCGCGCACGCCGTACAGCTCCTG
>PMHN01000155.1 GCA_003156695.1 Gammaproteobacteria bacterium | reverse complement strand
AGCACGCAGTGCGGATGCTTGGCTATCGCCTCGGTGAGCAGCCCCCCCTGGTCGAACCCGACGTAGCCAGGAGGCGCGCCGATCAGGCGCGACACCGTGTGGCGCTCCATGTACTCGGACATGTCGAAGCGCAGGAATTCCACGCCCATGCAGATTGCCAGCTGCCGCGTAACCTCGGTCTTGCCGACGCCGGTGGGGCCTGCGAACAGGAAGTTGCCCACGGGCTTACTCGCCTCGCCCAGTCCCGAACGCGCCATCTTGATGGCGGAGGCCAGCGCATCGATCGCCTTATCCTGCCCGAAAATAACCAGCTTCAGATTGCGCTCGAGGTTTTTGAGAATCTCGCGATCTGACAGTGACACGCTCTTCGCGGGGATGCGTGCCATGCGTGCCACCACGTCCTCGATGTGGCGCACCTCGACCCTGGGCTCGCGCTCGGCGGCCGGCTTCAGGCGCGCGCGCGCGCCGGCCTCGTCGACCACGTCAATTGCCTTGTCGGGCAGATGGCGTTCGTTGATGTGTCGCGCGGCAAGCTCCGCCGCGGCACGCAGCGCGTCGTCGGCATAGGTGATGCCGTGGTGCTCCTCGAAGCGCGGCTTGAGTCCGAACAGGATCTCGATGGTCTCGGCCACCGAGGGCTCGACCACGTCGATCTTCTGGAAACGCCGGGCGAGAGCATGGTCCTTCTCGAAAATTCCCCGGTATTCCTGGTAGGTGGTCGAGCCGATGCAGCGGATCTCACCGTTGGTGAGGACCGGCTTGATGAGGTTCGAGGCATCCATGACCCCACCGGAAGCAGCTCCCGCGCCGATCACCGTGTGAATTTCGTCGATGAAGAGAATCGCCCCGGGGAGCTTCTTCAGCTCCGTGATCACGCCCTTCAGGCGTTTCTCGAAATCACCGCGATACTTGGTGCCGGCAATGAGCGCGCCCATGTCGAGCGCGAAAATACTGCAGTCGGAGAGCACCTCCGGCACCTTGCCTTCGACAATCAGGCGCGCGAGACCTTCCGCAATCGCGGTCTTGCCGACGCCGGCTTCCCCGACGTACAGGGGATTGTTCTTGCGGCGGCGGCACAAGATCTCAATCGTGCGCTCGACTTCGAGCTTGCGGCCGATCAACGGATCAATGCGGCCTTCCTGCGCGAAGCGGTTGAGGTTGCTGGTGTACTTCTCGAGCGCGCTGCCACCCTCGGCGTCACGCTCGCCGTCGCCGGCCGCCTCTTCCTTGTCCCGGTCCGACTTGTCTTCGGCGCTCCTGGGAAGCCCGTGGGAGATGTAGTTCACCACGTCGAGCCGCGTGACGTGCGCGCGGTTGAGGAGAAACACCGCGTGGCTTTGCTTCTCGCTGAAGATCGCGACCAGCACATTGCCGACGCCCACCTCTTTCTTGCCGCTCGACTGCACGTGGAACACGGCGCGCTGCAGGACGCGCTGGAAGCCGAGCGTCGGCTGCACCTCGCGCTCCTCGCCCTCGTCGAGCTTCGGCGTGGATTGCGCGATATGGTTTCTCAGTTCCTGCTTGAGTTTGGCGAGATCCGCGCCGCAGCCGCGCAGCACCTCGCGCACCCTCGGAGTCTCGAGGATGGCGAGCAGCAGGTGCTCGACCGTGAGGTACTCATGGCGCGCTTCGCGGGCCTGGTGAAACGCGTCGTTGAGGCAGAATTCAAGCTCGTTGGATAGCATCAGGCCTCTTCCAGTGTGCACATGAGCGGATGCTGGTGATCGCGTGCGTAGGTTGTCACCTGCGCCACCTTAGTTTCAGCGATCTCGTATGTGAAGACCCCGCAGACGCCCTTACCGCGTGTGTGGACCTCGAGCATGATGCGCGTCGCGGTCGGGCGATCGAGGCCAAAGAACTTTTCCAGCACATCGACGACAAACTCCATGGGGGTGTAGTCATCGTTGATCAATACCACACGATACAACGGTGGCTGCTTGACCTCCGGCCGCGCCTCTTCGACGACGACGCCACTGTCGGGGCGAACCGGATGCGGATCGGGCATGAGAGTCTTTATATGGGTCGCGAAACGGCAACACAAGCCTGCCACAATGTGCGCTACTTACCCCTTGAGAAACAATCGCTTGAGAGCACAAGCGGCGCACCCGTATGATTGCCCCGGCAAAAGCGCGCGCGAACCGTACACTCGCACCCGCGCGCAGTACCCGCAGCCGCCTTGAGGACCTTCACTAAAGCCATGTTTTCCGTTCCATGAATGCCGCCTCCTGGCTCGAGGGCTTGCCGGCTGCGCAGCAGTGGCGCGGAAGGCTCATCAGCGACGGGCCGCGCATCGCGACCTGGGCTCTGGCCCTTGCCATTGCGGTGCAGGCCGCGATCATCGTCACGGACCTCGGCGGGGCCGGGGGCCGCAAGGCCGCCGTGCCGGGCGGTCGGGCAAACGGCGCCTCACACGCGCTGGATGTCGCCGCCATCACCAATGCGCACCTTTTCGGCAGCGCCCCGGCGGCACTGGAGAATGGAGCGAACGCGCCGCAGACGAGCATGCCCCTGGTGCTGACCGGAATCATCGCTGGCAATGATCCACAAAACGGGCTCGCGATCCTGGGACCGACCGCACAAACCACCAAGGTATTTGCGGTCGGCGACAACGTTCCGGGCGGCGCGAAACTGCATTCCGTCTACGCCGACCGGGTCGTAATCGATCGTAATGGCCAGCTCGAATCCCTGGCTCTGCCGCACCAGGTCGCCGGCAGCGCTCCGCCGCCCTCGAGCGCCGCGCTGCAGGGCCAGAACCCCTCCCTCGAGCGCATGCGGCAGATGATTAGCGAGCAGCCCGGGCTCATCGGGGACGTCATGCGCCCGCAGGCCGTGACCGAGCACGGCAAGGTGACTGGCTTCCGGGTGTTCCCGGGACGCAACCGGCTGGCGTTCCAGCACCTGGGGCTACGGCCGGGAGATGAGGTCACGGCGATCAACGGTACCCCGCTGGACGACCCGGAGCGCGGCGAGCAGATCATGCGCACTTTGGGATCCGCGAGTGAGGCGCACGTCACGGTCATTCGCAACGGGCAGCAGCAGGATCTGACATTGAACATAGCCCAGGTAGAGCAGGAGGCGGAGGGCCTGGCCACGCCAATGCCGCAGGCGCCAGGCGCGCCTCAGACCGGGGCGGCGCCGGCACAGGCGGTGCCGCCGGCACCGACGCCAGCGACGCAGACGCCGGGTTCGGACGATTAGCACGCGGGTTTTTGGGGGTATGCAGTGACACGTCTTCGTTCATTTGCGGTTTGCACGCTCGCGGTGCTGATGACCGTCTCGATCGCCGCTGCGCAGCAGCAGGCGCAGCGCATTACTCCGAATTTCAAGGATGCGGACATCACGCAGATCGCCGAAGCGGTGAGCGCGGCGACCGGCAAGACCTTCATCATCGATCCGCGCGTGCGCGCGCAGGTGACCATGCTGTCCTCGACGCCGATGACGCCCGATCAGTTCTATCAGGCGTTCCTTGCGATCCTGCAGGTGCATGGCTTCGTCGCCGTNNGATGACGCCGGCGGCATTCTACGAGACGTTCCTGTCCATCCTGCAGGTGTACGGCTTCGTCGCCGTGCCGGCCGGGAACGTGGTGAAAATCGTCCCCGACGCCAACGCGCGGCAAATGCCCGGCATCGACCTGCCGGATCGTGTCAGCCCCACTTCCGACGAGATGGTCACCCAGGTGGTGGACGTGAAGAACCTCAGCGCGTCGCAGCTGGTGCCGATCCTGCGACCGATGGTCCCGCAGTACGCGCACCTGGTCGCCTATCCGGCTTCCAACATCCTCATCATTTCCGACCGCGCCAGCAACGTGAACCGCATGATCCGCATCATCCGGCGCATCGACCAGGTTGGCGGCCAGGACGTGGAGATCGTGCCGCTCACCAACGCCTCGGCGGCGGAGGTCGTGCGGGTAGTCAATTCCCTCTACCAGGGCGCGGCCGCCGGCGAAGGCGCCAGCGTGAAGGTCGTGGCGGACGAACGCTCCAACAGCGTGCTGCTCGGCGGCGAGCAGACTCAGCGGCTGCGTCTCCGCGCGCTCATCGCGCACCTGGACACGCCGCTGGAGAGCGGTGGGGACACGCGCGTGCGTTACCTGCACTACGCGGATGCGGAAAAGATCGCCCCGAAACTCAAGGAGCAGATCACCGGGATCGCGCAGGCCTCGGGCGCGGCCGCGGGAGCCGGCGGCGCGGCGGCCTCGCCAGTGGCGCAGGCCGAGAAAAGCGCCATGATCTGGGCGGACCCCGCCAACAACGCGCTGGTCATCACCGCGCCGCCGAAAATCATGCGCGCGGTGATGGACATCATCGACAAGCTCGACATCCGCAAGCCCCAGGTGCTGGTCGAGGCGATCATCGCCGAAGTCGACGTTACCAAGGACTCCGAACTGGGCATTAACTGGGCGGCGTTTTCGCAGGGCGGCACCGTGCCGATCGGCAGTTTCGTCAGCCCCGTGGGCGGCACCAGCATCGTGGATCTCGCCACCGCCGCGGAGAACCCGGCCAATATTTCGACCACCCTCCTCACGGGCACGACCCTCGGCATCGGCCGCATCGCGGGCACCGGCGTGAATTTCGCGGCCATGCTGCGCGCGATCCGGACAGACACGGATACCAACGTTATCGCCACCCCCTCGGCGGTGACCATGGACAACCAGGAGGCGGAGCTGAAAGTGGCGCAGGAAGTGCCGTTCATCACCGGCCAGTACACCAGTGGTACCGCCGTCACTGGCGGCTCGGTGAATCCCTTCCAGACTATCCAGCGCGAAGAGGTCGGCACCATCCTCAAGGTGACGCCGACCATTTCTCCGGAGGGCGGGCAGGTGATGCTCAAGATCTCCATCGAGAGCTCGAGCATCGGCGCCAAGCCCGCAGGAGCTGTGGACCTCGTCACCAACAAGCGCACCATCACCACCACGGTGCTCATCGAGGACGGCGGCGTGGTGGCGCTCGGCGGCCTGATCGAGGACGACAGCACCAAGAGCGAGGATCGCGTGCCGGGCCTCGGCAGCATCCCGATCATCGGCTACCTGTTCAAGAACCGCGCCGCGACTTCCACCAAGAACAACCTGATCATGTTCATCCGGCCGAAGATCCTGCGCGATCCGGCGCAGGCCGCGTACGAGACCGACCTCAAGTACAACTACCTGCTCGATCAGCAAAAGAGCCTGAAGACGCATGACGCCATACCGCTGCTGCCCGGCGTGTCGCGGGGCCAGATGCCGCCGCTGAACCGGGGCGAGCTGGCAATCCCCGGTGTCGCGCCCAATACGCCGGCGGCCCCGGGCTCCGCAGCCCCGGGCGCCGCGGCCCCGAGCACCATCGATCCGAACACTGCGGGGCCGCGCTCTGCGACCCCATCCGGAGCGGCACCGGCCACACCGGCTGCGAGCCAGCCGACGACGCCCGCGCCGACCCCGGCACCGCCGGCCGGCAGCACGGTGGCACCTGGCATGCCGGCCCCGAACAACACCGCAGCCCCGGCACCGGCCGCGACCCAGGCTCCTGCCACGACGACGCCGGGCACACCATGAATGACGCCGCCCTGGCCGCCCCTGCCGACACCGAGGTCGCCTTGGACCGGCGGCTGTCCTTCGCCTTCGCGAAGCGCCACGGCGTGCTCGTCAACCGGGTCGTGGATGGGGTGGCCGAGTGCACCTACCGTGACACCGCCTCGCCCCAGGCGCTCGCTGAGGTGCGCCGGTACCTCAGGCGCTCACTGAAGCTCGAACGGGTGCCGGAGGCGCAGTTTGAGGCGCTCCTGCGCCAGGCCTACGAGGGCGGCTCCGATGCCATGGAGGCGATGGGAGGGCTCGATGACACCACCGACCTTGCGCACCTCGCGCAGGATCTGCCTGAGCAGGCGGACCTTCTCGACAGCGAGGACGACGCGCCGATCATCCGCCTGATCAACGCGGTCCTCACGCAGGCGGTGAAGGAAAACGCATCCGATATTCATGTCGAGCCGTTCGAGAACCGGCTCGTGATCCGCTTCCGTGTCGATGGCGTGCTGCGCGAGGTACTGCAATCCAAGCGTGCCGTGGCGCCCCTCGTGGTATCACGCATCAAGGTCATGTCGCGCCTCGACATCGCAGAGAAGCGCCTGCCGCAGGACGGGCGCATCAGCCTGAAGATCGCCGGACGTGCGGTCGATGTGCGCGTGTCCACCATCCCTTCCGGCCACGGCGAGCGGGTGGTGCTGCGTATCCTCGACAAGCAGGCGGGCAAGCTCGATCTGGACTCCCTTGGCATGGATGCGAGTATTCAGCAGCTCATCGACGAACTGATCCACAAGCCGCACGGGATCCTGCTGGTCACCGGTCCCACCGGCTCCGGCAAG
>PMHN01000334.1 GCA_003156695.1 Gammaproteobacteria bacterium | reverse complement strand
TCACGCGCCGCGCGGCGAACGAGATGCGGCGGCGGGCCCACGAGATCACCCGCAAGGCGCTCAATGAGCCACTCGGCGGCGCGAGCCAGAGCATCGCGCAACGCCTGAGCTGGGCCGGCACCTTTCACGCGATTGGCAACCGCCTGCTGCGCCATTACGCCCCGCACCTGAAGCTCGATCCACACTTCAGCGTGATCGATCGCGCCGACTCGGCCGATCTTATGGACGCGTTGCGCCAGGAGCTCGGGCTGGCCGCCACCGAGCAGCGTTTCCCGCGCAAGGACACCTGCCTGCAGATCTACTCGCACCGCGTCAACACCTGTGCGCCGCTCAAGGAAACGCTCGACCAGCAGTTTCCCTGGTGCGCGCAATGGCACGAGGAGCTGGCGGCGCTGTATCGCGGTTACGTGGAGCAGAAGCAGCACGCCTCGCTCCTCGACTACGACGACCTGCTCCTGTACTGGCACGGAATGATGGGCGAACCGCGCCTGGCGGAGCACATCGGTGCGCACTTTGACCACGTGCTGGTCGATGAGTACCAGGACACCAACAAGCTGCAGGCGCAGATCCTGCGCGGGCTGAAACCCGACGGCGCGGGACTGGCGGTGGTCGGCGACGACGCCCAGGCGATCTACTCGTTTCGCGCCGCGGCGGTGGAAAACATTCTCGGCTTCCCGCAGGCGTTCACGCCGGCTGCGGAGGTCGTCACCCTGGCGCAGAACTACCGCTCGACGCAGCAGGTGCTCGATGTGGCCAACGCGCTGCTGGCGGAGGCGCCGCGCCAGCATCGCAAGTACCTGCTGTCGATCCGCGGCCAGGGTGCGCGGCCGCGCGTGGTGACCGTGGACGAGCTGCAATCCCAGGCGGAGTACGTCTGCAACGAGGTGCTGCGGCGCCGCGAGGCCAACGTGGCGCTCAAGCACCAGGCGGTGCTCTTCAGGAGCGCGAGCCACAGCGACATCCTCGAAGTGGAGCTCGGCAAACGCAAGGTGCCGTTCGTAAAGTACGGGGGACTGAAGTTCCTCGAGGGCGCCCACGTCAAGGACCTGCTGGCGCTGTTGAGATGGGCGGACAATCCACGCAATACGCTGGCGGCCTTCCGCGCGTTGCAGCTGCTGCCGGGCATGGGGCCGATCAATGCGCGCGCCGCGCTCGCGCACTTCGAGGCCGGTGGCCATGCGTTCGCGGCGCTCAAGCAGTTCAAGCCGCCGCAGACCGGCGAGATCGACTGGCGCAGGTTCACCGACCTCATGCTGGCGCTGGGGGATCCGCAGCGGCCGTGGGGCGGCCAGCTGCACCTCGCGCGCGAGTGGTACCAGCCGCATTGCGAACGCCTCTATCAGCAGGTTCACACGCGGCTCGGGGATCTGGAGCAGCTCGAGCTCCTGTCAGGACAATACCCATCGCGCGAGCGCTTTCTCACCGAGCTGACGCTCGACCCGCCGAACGTGACCAGCGACCAGTCGGGGCGTCCGAGCCTCGACGAGGACTACCTGGTGCTGTCGACGATTCACTCCGCCAAGGGCATGGAGTGGGACACCGTTTACGTGCTCAACGTGGTCGACGGCAGCTTCCCGTCCGAGTTTTCCACCGGCAAGACGGAACTCATCGAGGAGGAGCGGCGGCTGCTGTATGTCGCACTGACACGCGCGCAGAACGATCTGCTGCTGGTGGTGCCGTTGAAGTTCCACCTGACTCACCAGTCGCGCCAGGGCGATGCGCACGTCTACGGCGGGCGCAGCCGCTTCATGACGGAGAAGGTGCAGAAGACGCTCGACCCGGTGACTTTCCACGGCACCGCGCTCGGAGCCGCCGACGCGCTGCAGCAGAGCGAGGCGCCGGTGACCGTGGATGTCGGCGCGCGGCTGCGCGACATGTGGTGAGTACGCCGGCTTAGCGGCCGGCCGGCACGAGAAACTCGCAGAATACGGACTTCGATCGCGCCAGCCGCGCGTCCAGTGTGGCGAGCGGCAACTGCAGGGCTTCCGCCAGAGCGACGTACCAGGCGTCGTAGCTCGTCAGATTGTGGCGCAGCTCCCAGACGCGATCAGCGAAAGGTTCGTAGGCATAGAGCTCGATCTGCAGCTGCGTAAGATCTTCATGCGCCGCGCTGGCTTCAGAACTCGCAAGCTGCCTCGCACGTTCCAGACGGCGAAGGATGTTGGTGGTTTCCACGCCCACCAGCTCGGGGGCGTGCAGGGCGCCACGCGCGAGGACATTTTCGGCCCACGCGCCCCGTGGTCCGAAGTCTACGAGGGCGGCGACCAGTACCGAGGAGTCGACTACAGCGCTCAACGCCGATCAGCATCGCGACCGGCGAGTATCTGATCCGCGGAGACGCGCGCCTGGGCCGCGCGCTTGCGCTTGCGCACTTGTTCCAGCCACGCTTCAACCGACGGGCGCGAAGCCAGGCGCTGTAGTTCGATACGCAGGTATTCCTGCATGGACTTACCCTGCAGGGCGGCGCGCGCCGCGAGTTCGTCGCGCACTTTCTCGGGCACGTCACGGACGGTAATCTGGATGGCCATGATTGTATAATGCATGCAGTGCAGGCATTCTGCAAGCGCAGCCGGGCGCGCGCGACTACTTCTTGGGCTTGACGAATTTTAAGGTGAAGCGATCGCTCTCGCCGATGGCGGCGTACTTGTCGTGGTCCTTTGCTCCCAGTCGGTAGGATGGCGGCAGCGTCCATACTCCCTGCTCGTAGTCCTTCGTGTCTTTGGGGTTGGCGTTCACCTGCGACTTGGCGACCAGCCTGAAGCCCTGCGCCTCGATGAGCTTGATCGCGTAGTCCTCGTTGACGTAGCCGCTCTTGGCCCGCGGATCCTGGGTGAGCGCGGGGTTGCCGCGGTGCTCGACCACGCCGAGCACGCCGCCGGGTTTCAAGGCGCGGTACATGGTGGCGAAGGCCTGCGCCGCATGATCATCGGCCATCCAGTTGTGGATGTTGCGGAAGGTCACGACCATATCGACGGAATCCGGCGGCAGCGCGTCACTACCGTCCAGCGGGAAGTTGACCACCTGCACGTGCCCGTAGAGATCCGGCCGCGCGGCGAGCTT
This sequence comes from Gammaproteobacteria bacterium, assembly GCA_003156695.1. Classification (GTDB taxonomy): domain Bacteria; phylum Pseudomonadota; class Gammaproteobacteria; order Steroidobacterales; family Steroidobacteraceae; genus 13-2-20CM-66-19. The sequence goes on along the minus strand of PMHN01000334.1, from coordinate 2,022 downwards.
GGCGCGGAAGTCGGCCAGTTGCTGCGTGACGTGCTTACTGGCCGGATCGGGCGTGAGCGCGGCGTAGTACACACCCGAGTCGCGCACCAGCGGCGCGATCACCTCCGTGTACCAACCGGGCTCCGGCCACACCTCCAGCACCTTCATCTGCGGGCGGATGCCGAAGAACAACAGCGTCTCTTTCGGGTGCCGGTAGCGATCGCGGGCACGGTTCTCTTCCGAGCGCTGCTCGCCTGCGAGGATGCTGGTGAGAGTCTGCGCGGTGACCTGCCGGGAGGAACTGTCGGTGGTGCAGGCCGTGACGCAGGCAGCGCCGGCGAGTACGGCTGCCGCTAGTTTTCTGGACGCGAACATCGGTGGCTACATTACCGCAAGTACGTCACAAAAAAACCCCGCGCTGCAGGCGGGGTTTCCCGTGTACGCCAGGGGCGCTTGAGTGTTGGTCAGCGGCGGAATGGTCCGCCACCCTGTCGCGGGCGTTGCGGCCGCTCCTGCGCCTCGTTGACGCGCAGTGGCCGCCCGTTCATCTGAAAGCCGTTCAGTGTCTGGATTGCAGCCTGGGCTTCCGCCTGAGGCATCTCGACGAAACCGAAGCCACGCGGCTTGCCGGTCTCGCGGTCGTTGATGAGCTTGACCGATTCCACCGTGCCATGGCGTTCAAACAAAGTCTTGACGTCCTGCTCGGTGGCGTTGAAAGGCAGATTGCCCACGTAAATCGTCGTCACAGGTAAGTCTCTCTTGCAAAAGCGGACAGCGGCGAGCCGCACGCGTCGGTCGCATGTACCGCGTGGTCAGTCAAACAGGTCAAGGGCGTCAAGGCACACGATTGGACAGTGCGCAGCGCTTGGGCCGGCGGCCTGCACCTGCGTTCGCGCGTGGAGGAGCGCGGAGCGGGGGACGAAGTCAACACATTCTGACAAGGCGCACTCATCCATGACGGATACGAACGCCCGTGTCATGCTACTCCCGGCATTTCGGGGACGCAAACCAGGCCCGCGCGCCCGCGTAGGGCCCGGCCCGCACAAGCAATCAGCTATCTAAAGAGTCTCGTGGAAGCATTCCTGGTTTCCTGTGGCGCCGTGGCGCTCGCCGAACTGGGCGACAAGACCCAGCTGTTAGCGCTGGTGCTGGCGGCGCGGTTCCGTGCGCCCGCAGCGGTGATCTTCGGGATCCTGACCGCCACCCTGGCCAATCATCTGCTCGCCGGCGCGGTGGGCACGCTGCTGGCCGCGTACATGAAACCGCTGGTGATGCGCTGGATCCTGGCGGCCTCTTTCATCGCCACCGCGCTGTGGATGCTGATTCCCGACAAGGACGCCGCCTTGGCGGCAAAGCCGGCGCGCCTCGGCGCCTACGGCACCACCGTGATTACGTTCTTCCTGGCCGAAATGGGCGACAAGACCCAGATCGCGACCGCGGCGCTGGCGGCGAAATACCACCTCCTCATCCCGGTGGTGGCGGGCACCGCCCTCGGCATGATGGTTGCGGACGTACCGGTGGTGCTGCTCGGGGAGGCGGCGGCGCGCAGAATCCCGCTCAAGNNCGGGGTGCTGGTGGCCCTGGGCGTGCGGACCAGCTAGACAATCCGCGCCGCGTCCGCGGCGCCGGCTTACGCTCCGGCGGGTTCCAGATACGCGTAGCCGTTGAGCTCGTTCTCGTAGAAGCGTTTGATGGCCTGGCTCTCGGCGATGGTCATGCGGCCGTCGCGGATGGCGCGTTCGCAGTCGCGCGCCAGGGCCGGGTAGAGCTCCGCGACGTCGTACTCCATGTACTCCAGCACCTTGTTGGCCGTGTCGCCCTTGACGACCTCCTCGATCCACCAGCCGCCCTCCTCATGCAGGCGCACGTGCACCACGTGCGTGTCGCCGAAGAGGTTGTGCAGGTCGCCGAGGGTTTCCTGGTAGGCGCCCACCAGGAAGGCCGCCAGATAGTACGTTTCGTCGGCCTTGAGCTCGTGCAGCTCCAGCGTGCGCTTGACGTCGTGCAGCGACACGAAACGATCGATCTTGCCGTCCGAGTCGC
>PMHN01000250.1 GCA_003156695.1 Gammaproteobacteria bacterium | reverse complement strand
TCTCGACGCTGAGGTGCTCGGCAAAGACGTACGGGTCATCCTGCAGGGTCTGAGTGACCTTTGCCGTGAGCGCTTCGTCCGCCTGCCGGGTCGCGCTGATGATGACTTCCTGCAGGGCCGCGTCATGAGGGCGCTCAACGGCGGGCGCCTGCGCCATGGCAGGCGGCCGGGCAGCCAGAACGACCACTCCCAGCGCTGTCGCGAGGAATAAGCCGATCTGGTCNNTCACTGCAGCCCTTAGAACTTGAAGTTGATACCCGTCGAGAACCCAATCGGGCGGCAACCGCCCCAGGTCGTGGGGCCGGCGCTGCTGTAGTCGATGAACAGCGCATGGGTGGCGTCGTGACAGTCCGTCTTGATCCCATGGCCGCCGGCGCCGATGTCGTAATGCGCGTTGCCGTCGTTCGCGGTCTCGGCAAAGTCAGCATAGAAGGTGAGCTGCTTGTCGAGCTTGTGCCAGTAGGCGACCGTATACATGTTCGCCTCGTTGTCGCCGATGCCGGCCGGCATGTAGTTGTGCTGCCCACCCGGGTCGCCGACCGACGCGCCGGCATGCGCCCAGCCGGCGGCGATGCGGTCCGCACCGCCGTTCATGTCGTACTCGATCGACAGCCAGTCGCCGGTGCGCTGGCGCTCGTTCTGGAACTCCAAGATCTGCGGAACGCTGCGATGCAGATCCTCATACATGTAGGAGAGGGTCAGGCCGAAGTCGAAGGTGTATTGCACACCGAACTTCATCGCCCACTCGTTCGCCACATCGAACGCGGTGCTGTACTCCGGCGAGCCGGCGAGCGCCTCGCCCGGGTTCTCCCCCTCGTAGCCCAGGAAGTCCGACCAGTCGAGCAGCGAGGAGCACAGCACGGCCCCACACTTGACCGTACTCGTCGGGCCGAGGCCATACAAGTACGCGTAGTACGGGTTGTTGGCGCCGACGCCGTCGCTGCTGCGGTTCACCCTAGTGTGGATTTCATAGGCTCCCACCAGGTACAGGCCGCCCGTCTCGTACTTCAGGTCGCCGCTGAAGGCATTGTCGAAGCCTCCGTCATCGCAGTTCAGGAACAGGTTGCCGCTGCCCGGATTGTTTCCTCCGGAGCAGTCCACCGATCCCAATGACGTGAGGTTGCTGTTGGGATCAGGGTTCTGCCCAAGCGCATAGGCGGCATCGAAGCTGAAGCCCTGCCAGGTGGGCGAGTTGAACTGGATCACGTGATCCATGCGGGTGCCAAACTCGATGCGGTTGTCGCCGCCAGTATTACCCATGATATCGCTGTAGTTACCCAACATGCCGGAGAAGGGATTCAGCCGGTCCGTGGAGGTCTTGTAGGGCATATACATTTCGCCGAATTTCACCTTGCCCCAGTCGTGTCCCTGAAATCCCATGTAGGTATCGCCAAGCCCGATGGCCCCCGTGACGGTATTCGAGGACTTGGTCCACGTGTCGTTCAGACCGGGCGCAGCCGCCATGTCAATCGAAGTCGACACCTGGTAGATGAAGTCCACGTTGGACGAGCCGATCTGATGGGTACCACGATAGCCAACGTTCGACCCGTTGCTCGACATGGCTGCAAGCCAGCTGACTCGCCCGAACGGCCCGGTTAACCCATTCGCTACCTTTGGCGAGGTGTTATAGACAAACGGGCCGCCGGGGCTCGTGACGCCAGGAGCCAGGGCGGACCCGTAGGCGAGCATGCCGTTCATACCCTTGCTCGTGTAGTCCATGGATACGTCCATGGTGCCGAAGAAGCCCTTCATGAAGGTGTTGAGCTTCTTTTCCGAGGAGTTGACGACCTTCGCCGTGGCCCCTTGCTCCTCCTTCATGGTCTTGAGCTCTTGGTCGAGCGCATCGATCCGCTCCTGGAGAATACGCATCCGCGCCTGCGTCTCCTGATCCGTGGACTGTGCAATCGTTTGGGCTGAGTAACTGAAAACGACCAGTGTGGCCGCGAGCAACGCGGCCAGGGACCGGAGCATTCTGGTGCCACACATAAAAGAGTCCCCCTTGTTGAGATTGAAACCGGAGACCGACTACCTCAAGAAACGTCCTGCCGACTTCCTGGACGCCACCGCGCTTCAGACCGCCGGGATGAGCCCGGCACCACGCGCCCACTGATACTTCGCACCGAGCACCGCGACCGGGATCTCGGTCGAGTAGGCATAGGCGGGAATACCGTGCTGATACAGGTACTCCGCGGCTTCCTCGACCTCGACGTCGCCCGCAAGTGAGGCGACCACGGGCTTTACGATTCCTTTGCCCTTCATCTGCTCGACGACCTCCACCATCAGCCGCGCGAANNGATCCCGCGCGCCCGCATTTCCATTATGACCTCGACCATCAGTCGCGCAAACACCATCGGAGGCGTAATGATCGTGTGCCAGTAGCCGAGGATGAGCGCGTGGATGCGCGCATCCTCGAGGCCGAGGCGCACGGTATTCTGATAGGTGGTGGGCGGCTCCCCGCCGGTGATGTCGATCGGGTTGCCGGCCGCACCAAACGGCGGGATGAACTTGCGAAACGCAGCGTCCAGGTCGGGCGGCATCGCCATCAAGGACAACCCGTTGTCCACGCACGCATCCGACAGCAACACGCCTGAGCCACCGGCGCCGGTGATGATGACGACGTTGTTGCCCTTGGGTGTCGGCAAGAGCGGGATACCGCGGGCGAAGTCGAGCAGATCGCGCAGCGAGCGTGCCCGGATGACGCCCGATTGCCGGAACACGTCCTCGTAGATCCTGTCATTGCCGGCGAGTGCGCCGGTGTGGGAGCTCGCGGCCCGCGCGCCCACGCTGGTGCGTCCCGCCTTGAGCACGACCACCGGTTTCTTTTTCGAGACCCTTTTCGCGACTTCGGCGAAGGCGCGGCCGTCCTTCAGGTCCTCGAGGTGCTGGCAGATGATCTGGGTGTTGTCATCCTGCTCGAAGAATGTCAGCAGGTCGTCCTCGTCGATATCGGACTTGTTGCCGAGGCCGACGATGGCGGAGACGCCCATCTTGGCCGAGCGCGAGAAGCCGACGATCGCCATGCCGATGCCGCCGGACTGCGAAGAGAGCGCGGTGCTGCCCTTGACGTCATACGCGGTGCAGAACGTCGCGCACAGGTTCTTGGGCGTGTAGTAGAAGCCGTAGATGTTGGGACCCATGAGGCGGATGTCGTACTTGCGGGCAACGGCTACCACTTCTTCCTGGCCGGTCACGTTACCGGTCTCGGCAAAGCCGGAAGGGATCAGCACCGCACCGGGAATTTTCTTTTCGCCTACCTCGATGAGCGCCTGGGCGACAAACTTCGCCGGGATCGCGAACACCGCGACGTCGATGACACCCGGCACGTCCTTGACACTCTTGTAGGCCTTCTTGCCGAGGATCGAATCGGCACTCGGGTGGATCGGATAGATCGCGCCCTGGTAGCCGCCGTTGATCAGATTCTTCATGATCGAATTGCCGATCTTGCCGTTCTCCGCCGAAGCGCCGACGACCGCCACGGCGTCGGGCTTCATGATGCGGTTCATCTGCCGGACGATGACCTCCTGGCTCGGCCGGTAGCGCGCCACTGGCGGCTTGAAGTCCAGCACCACGCGCACGTCAGCCGCGGTGGCGCTCTGGGGCGTCGCAAACACGGGATTCAGATCGAGTTCGGAAATCTCGGGGAAGTCCGCCACCAGCTGCGAGACATTCACGATCATGGTCGCGAGCGCCTCGCGGTCCACGGGCTGCGCGCCGCGCACCCCGCGCAGTATTTCCGCGGCCGCGATGCCATCGAGCATCGACAGTGCGTCCTCGCGGCTCGCCGGGGCGAGACGGAAGGTGATGTCCTTGAGGACCTCGACCAGAATGCCGCCGAGCCCGAAGGCCACCAGCTTGCCGAATGCCGGATCGGTCACGGCGCCGATGAGTACTTCCTGGCCGCCGCTGAGCATCTGCTGGACCTGCACGCCGTCGATCGTTGCCTTGGCGTCATAGCGGCGGGCATTGGCGACGATACTCGTGAAGGCTTCCTGCGCGGCTTGCGCGCTCCTGACGCCAACCACGACGCCGCCGGCCTCGGTTTTGTGCAGGATCTGTGGTGAGACGATCTTCATGACAACCGGGAAGCCGATGGTGGTGGCGAGCCTGGCCGCGTCAGCAGCCGAGCCGGCGACGCCTTCCTTCGGTATGTTGATGCCGTAGGCCTCGCAGATCCCCTTCGCTTCCGGCGCGGTCAGCGCACTGCGACCGGTGGCTTTGGCCTGGTCGAAAATCTTGCGGACCGCGGTCTTGTCGTATGCCATGGAGCTTCCTTCAGATGACCTTCTGCGCCTGCAGTGACTTGATCTCAGACTCGCTGAGTCCAAGCTCCGCCAGCACCTCGTGGGTGTGTTCGCCCAGCAGCGGCGAGCGTTTGACCTCGGTGATGCTGTCGGACAGCTTGATGGGATTGCCCACCGTGAGGTACGGGCCGCGAATGGGGTGATCGACTTCGACAATCGTCCCGCTGGCGCGCAACGACGGTTCCGCTGCGAGCTCTTCCATCGACAGGATCGGGCCGCACGGGATGTCGTGTTTGTTAAGTTCCGCCATCGCTTCGAACTTGGTCTTGGTCATGGTCCAGGCCTCGACGGTGGCAAACACCGTCTTCAGCCGCGGCAGCCGCGCGTTCGGCGTCGCATAATCCGGGTCGGTGATCCATTCTTCCTTGCCGATCACCTTGCAGATGTCCTTCCAGACCGGCGCCTGGGCGATGAAGTACAGATAAGCGTTGGGATCAGTCTCCCAGCCCTTGCACTTGATGATCCAGCCGGGTTGCCCGCCACCGGACGCATTGCCCGCCCGCGGCACCGCCGAGGTGAATTTCGGGGATGATCTGCTGTACAAGTTTTCACCCGCCACCAGCGTGACTGAGTCCTTCCGCATGTATCC
>PMHN01000282.1 GCA_003156695.1 Gammaproteobacteria bacterium | reverse complement strand
TCGCCTATCGCGACGCCATGGGGGACGTCGCGGCAAAATATCCGGAAGACCACGAGGCGCAGATCTTCTACGCATTGGCGCTCGCAGTCGCGGAAGATCCCGGGGACAAGACCTACACAGACCGGCTCAAGGCGGGAGCAATTCTCGAGAAATTGTTTGAGGAGGAGCCGACCCATCCTGGTCTGGCACACTACATTATCCATGCGTACGACGTGCCGGCGCTGGCGGGGCGGGCGCTCATCGCGGCGCGACGTTATGCGGAAATTGCACCCGACGCGCCTCACGCGCTGCACATGCCATCGCATACATTTACCCGCTTGGGATACTGGCAAGAGTCCATTGACAGCAACGTGGCCGCTGCAGCGGCAGCTCGACGCCAGGGTCAGGCGGCAGAAGAGTTGCACGCCAGCGACTACGAGACTTATGCCTACTTGCAAACTGGGCAGGACAAGGCGGCAGCCGGGATTGTGAGTTCCCTGTCGGAAATCGCATCACGCTTCGATCCGAAGGCGCTGCTGATTGGGGCAGGCCCCCCCGCGGCTGGATATTTTGCGCTCGCGGCAATCCCCGCGCGATACGCATTGGAGCGCCAGAACTGGCAGCAGGCGGAGCAGCTTACGCTGCGGGAGACCCGGTTTCCCTACACCGATGCAATGACGTGGTTCGCCCGAGGACTAGGCGCGGCGCGACTGGGACACAGCGCGGCAGCAAACGAGGCAGCGACAGGTCTGAAGCAGATTCAGCAGCGCCTCTTGAAGGCCAACGAGACTTACTGGGCGCGGCAGGTGGAAATCCAGGCGCTTGCGGTTGCGGCATGGTCTGCGCTAGCGGCGGGCGAAAAAGGAGAAGCTTTGCGGCAGATGGAATCAGCAGCGGAATTGGAAGACGGGACGGAGAAAAGTGCGGTGACACCGGGGCCACTATCCCCGGCGCGGGAGTTGCTCGGGGAGATGTTGCTGGAGATGAGTGAGCCTGGTAAGGCATTGGAGCAATTTGAAGCGACACTTAGGAAGGAGCCGCGGCGCTTCCGTTCACTATATGGAGCGGCGCACGCTGCGCAGCTCAGCGGGAGCCGCGATACGAGTCAGAGGTACTTTCGCGAGCTGTTAAAAGTTTGTGTTAACGCCGACACGCCTGGAAGACCCGAGATCAAGGAAGCGCGCGAGGCATTGTCGAAGCAGAAGAGCTAGATAGACTGCTCCGAAGCGGACGGTGGTGGCAGGCAGTTCAAGGTCAAAAAGCGGCCATTTCAAATTGGCGGAGAGGGTGAGATTCGAACTCACGAGCCCCGTAAGGAGCCTCCGGTTTTCAAGACCGGTGCAATCAACCGCTCTGCCACCTCTCCGAGCCCGCGGCGGCCATTCTATCAAGGCGGCCGCGGCGACTCCGGAATTGCTCTGCCTTGGCAGGCACGCCGGCTTACAGCTATCCCAAAATCTATAGGGCCCAGTACCCCCAATACGACCCCCGCCCTGCCTCGCCCGAGAGCTGTGCGCACAGCCGCGGATCACTAGCCTGTGCGGCGAAGGGATGGTGACTTATGGGCTTCTTTCTTCTTGATATCGCCATTTCGCTCGGCGCAGCGCTCGTCTACCTCGCCGTCGCCGTCTGGAGTAACGCGGCGCGCTCGGTGTAGTGTTTTGGCGGCGTGAGCCGCCGGTCACTGTTTGCGTCGCGCGGCGAGTCCGGGGAAATCTTCTTCCCAGAACTCGTGCGCACGGCGCGCTGCCCCGGCAGCGCGCTGCTGCTCCGCGGTGCGCAGCTCAACGCGGCGGATTTTCCCGGAAATGGTCTTCGGGAGCGGCGCGAACTCGATGCGCCGCACACGCTTGTAGGCCGAGACCCGCCCGCCCACGTGCTCGAGAATCGAGCGTGTCGTTTCGCTATCCGGCTGGCAGCCGGCGGCCAGCACCACGAACGCCTTGGGTACCGACAGCCGCAGCGGGTCGGGGCTCGGAACGACGGCGGCTTCCGCAACCGCCGGGTGCTCGATCAACACGCTCTCGAGCTCAAACGGGCTGATGCGGTAATCGGATGACTTGAACACATCGTCCATGCGGCCGACATAGGTGAGGTAGCCTTCGGCGTCACGACTTGCCACGTCCCCGGTGTGGTAGTAACCGTCGCGCATAGCATCCGCATTGCGTTCGGTGTCATCCAGGTACTCCCGCATGAGACCCGCGGGCCGGCGCGACAGGTCGATGCAGATCTCGCCCTCCTCGCTCACCTTGCCGTCGGCATTGACGAGCACAATGGGGAAACCTGGAAGCGCTCGCCCCATCGATCCCGCCTTGAGTGTCTGGCCGGGCGGGTTGCCCACCTGCGCGGAACTCTCCGTCTGCCCAAAACCGTCGCGGATGGTGATGCCCCAGGCGTCGCGCACGCGTTCGATGACCTCGGGGTTCAGCGGCTCACCGGCGCTTGCTGCCTCGCGCAGAGGCACATGCCACGCGCCCAGGTCCTGCTGGATGAGCATCCGCCACACCGTGGGCGGAGCGCAGAAGGAAGTGACACCGCGCTGTACCAGTTGATCGAGAAGCTTGCGCGCATCGAAGCGTTCGTAGTTGTACGCACACACACAGGCCTGCGCATTCCATGGCGCAAACAGGCACGACCAGGCGTGCTTGGCCCAGCCCGGGGAGCTGAGATTCAGGTGCACGTCACCGGGCTTCAAGCCCAGCCAGTACATGGTGGAGAGGTGGCCGACCGGGTAACTCACCTGCGTGTGCGCCACCAGTTTCGGCCGCGCGGTGGTACCCGATGTGAAGTACAGAAACAGCAGGTCATCCGCGCGCGTCGCGGCGGCGGGTGTGAACTCCACGGGCGCCTCGAGCGAGCGCGCGTATGAAATCCATCCCGGTGCCGTACCGACCGCGATACGCACGGCGTCGCCTGCGACCTCGGCAAAGCGCGCAGTGAGCGCGGCGTCCGTGATAATGGCCTTGACGGCGCCGCGTTGCAGGCGGTCGGCGAGATCGTCGCGCTCCAGGAGCGTCGTCGCCGGAATGATGACGGCTCCCAACTTGATGGCCGCGAGCATGCTCTCCCACAGCGGCACGACGTTGCCCAGCATGATGAGGATGCGATCACCAGGACCCACGCCCTGGATCTTCAGAAAATTCGCCACCTGGGAAGCGCGCTGCGAGAGCTGCGCAAAGCTCAGCGTCTCATCGCCGCCCGCATCGTCGATCACCCGCAATGCCGGGCGATCGTTGCCAGAGGCGATCACGTCGAAGTAATCGCGCACCCAATTGAAGTTGTCAAACACGGGCCAGCGGAACTCGCGTTGCGCGGTGCTCAAGTCCTCGCGCAGCCGCAGCAGCTGGTCTCGCGCCTCGATGAATTGCCGGGTCGCGTCCATTTGAAGTCCCCCTCAGCCTTTGCCGGGAGCTGCCTTGCCAGCCGAAGGCGGATGATACCCCGGGAGGCCCGCGGCATCCTTACTGCCCGCGAGCACCACGGCACGCGGCACGGCGTTATCAAAGTCGGCGAGTGTCGGCCCGATGGTCACGCGGGTGCGAAAGAAATCCGCCCACTGAAACTCGGCAAACGCTGTGGGAGTCTTGTCGTAACCGCCGGAAACGCGCACATAGCCGGCGAGCGAGCGGTACGGATCATCGCGCAGCTCGACCAGATGATTCGGGATGGCCTCGAAGCCGCAGAGCTTGCCGTTCTGGTCAATCGGATGCACCCACTTGGCATCGTTCATCTTCGGCCAGAACTGGGCAATCGGCAGCTTGGTGAAATCTCCCTCGATCCAGAAAAACCCGGTGTCGACGTTGGCCTCGCAGGCTGCACGCCCCAGGTGATGGTGATCGGTGATGTAGAGCTTGCCATCCGGTCCCCAGACAGCCGGAATCGGGTGCGCCTCCATGAAGTCGCGCTGACCATGCTTTTTCAGTGACTCGAGCTTGGCGCGCTTGTCATGCACCTCGATCATGCCCACGGTGATCTGAGTCGGGCGCAACTTGTGAATCTCGACTTCGTGCAGGTTCGGCATGAACTCCCCTCAAGCCCCGTGTATAGGTAATCCTACAGTGCGCACGGTCGTGAACACCGTCCCAGGAAGCGTGTTCATCAGTGAGCCGCCCGCGAGCCGGCCACGCCTGCAGTAAGGCCAAGGGCGCGGCGGCGCACGCGTACCAGCAGGTACGCCCCCGCGGCCACCGCCAGCGCCAGCACGCTCACCCGCAATTCCTGCGCAAACTCAGGCGGTCAGGCGTGCCAGACCGCCCAGGTATGCCTGCAGCACCTGCGGCACGTCCACCGAGCCATCTTCGTTCTGATAGTTCTCCAGCACCGCCACCAGGGCGCGTCCCACCGCCAGGCCCGAGCCGTTCAGCGTATGCACGGGTTCTGGCTTGCCGCCGTCGGGATTGCGCCAGCGCGCCAGCATGCGCCGCGCCTGGAAGGCTTCAAAATTGCTGCAGGAGGAAATCTCGCGATAGCGCTCCTGTGAAGGCAGCCACGCTTCGATGTCGTAGGTCTTGGCGGCGCCAAAGCCGACGTCCCCGGCGCACAGCGCCACCGTGCGGTAGGGAATGGCGAGGCGTCGCAGCACTTGTTCCGCGTGCGCGGTCAGCCCCTCGAGTGCTGGGTAGGAGTCGGCCGGGCGCACGACCTGCACCAGTTCGACCTTGTCGAACTGGTGATTGCGGATCATGCCGCGCGTGTCCTTTCCGGCCGCGCCCGCCTCGGAGCGGAAGCAAGGCGTGTGCGCGACCCACTTGAGCGGCAAGTCCCCGGCCGCCACGATCTGCCCGCGCACCAGGTTGGTCACCGGCACCTCGGCGGTCGGGATGAGATAGAAGCCCTCCTCGCCCTTGACGGCAAACAGGTCCTGCTCGAACTTCGGCAGCTGCCCGGTGCCGGTCAGCGCAGGACGCTGCACGAGATACGGCACGTACACCTCGGTGTAGCCGTGTTCGCGGGTGTGCAGGTCGAGCATGAACTGCGCCAACGCCCGGTGCAGACGCGCTATCCCCCCGCTCATGACGACGAAGCGGCTGCCCGAGATGCGCGCGGCCGCCTCGAAGTCGAGGCCCTTGAGGCGCTCGCCGATCTCCACGTGATCGCGCGGCTTGAAACTGAAGCGCCGCGGCTCCCCGCTGCTGCGCACCTCGAGGTTGGCGCTTTCGTCGCGCCCGTCCGGAACCGACTCATGCAGGAGATTCGGCAGCCCAAGTTGCCACTGCTCGAGTTCGCCCTGCACGGCGCGGAGTTGCGCCTCGGCACGGGCAAGACCCGCGGTCAGCCCCTCGCCGCTCGCCATCAAGGCAGCAATGTCCTCACCACGCCCTTTCGCCATGCCGACGGCCTTGGCGTTGACGTTGCGCTCGGCGCGCAGCCGGTCCAGCTCCACCTGCCAGGGCTTGCGCTTGTCCTCGAGCGCCTGCAATGCTGCGACGTCAAGCTGGTAGCCGCGGCGCGCAAGATTGCGTGCAACGGCGTCCGGATCGGTACGCAGCAGCTTCGGATCAATCACGCTTTCAACCTTTCGGCGCCGGCCGCGCACGCAGCCGCGCGAGCGCCTCGCTGATCTTGATTTCCAGACCACGGGAGACCGGGCGATAGTATCGCCGATCCGGCATGCCCTCCGGCAGGTAGCGCTCCCCGGCCGCATACGCATCCGGCTCATCGTGCGCGTAGCGGTAGTCGCGCCCGTAGCCTAAGTTCTTCATCAGCCGCGTCGGCGCGTTGCGCAGCTGCAAGGGCACTTCCAGCGTACCGAATGCAGCGACGTCCGCCTGCGCTTCGCCCATCGCGACGTATACCGCATTGCTCTTCGGCGCGCAGGCGAGATACACCACGGCCGTCGCGATGGCGAGTTCGCCCTCTGGGCTGCCCATGCGCTCGTAGGCAGCCCAGGCATCCAGCGTGAGCGTGAAGGCGCGCGGATCGGCGAGCCCGACATCCTCCACCGCCATGCGCGTCACCCGGCGGGCAACATATAAAGGGTCGCACCCGCCGTCGAGCATGCGGCACAGCCAGTAGAGTGCAGCGTCCGGGTCCGAGCCGCGCACCGCCTTGTGCAGCGCGGAAATCTGCTCGTAGAACTGATCCCCTCCCTTGTCGAAGCGCCGCAGTCCCCCGCTCGCCACTTCCTGCGCAATCGCAACTGTCAGCTCGCGCGCGGGCCCGGCAGCCTCGATGAGGCCCTGGGCAAGCTCGAGCATGTTGAGTGCGCGGCGCGCATCGCCATCGGCGGCGCGGGCGATGAGCTCAAGCGCCTGCGCATCCGCAGCGAGGTGCTCGCGCCCGAGGCCGCGCTCTTCGTCGCGCAACGCCGTCTCAAGTAGCGCGGTGAGATCGTCCACCGACAGCGGCCGCAGCACATACACGCGTGCACGCGATAACAGTGCGCTCACCACCTCGAAGGACGGATTCTCGGTGGTCGCGCCCACGAACGTGAGCGTGCCATCCTCCAGGTACGGCAGGAAGGTGTCCTGCTGCGCCTTGTTGAAACGGTGCACCTCATCCAGGAACAGCAGCGTCGGACGCCCCTGCTGGGCGCGCACGCTGCGTGCCGCCTCCACCGCGGCACGGATGTCCTTTACTCCCGCCATGACCGCCGACAGGGCGATGAACTGCGCGTTGGAGGATTGCGCGATAAGCCGTGCGAGCGTGGTCTTGCCGGTGCCGGGCGGACCCCACAGGATCAAGGAGTGCAACTGCCCGGCGGCGATGCTCGCCTGCAGCGGTTTGCCCGCCGCCAGCAAGTGCTTTTGCCCGGTAAATTCCGCCAGCGACCGCGGCCGCATCCGGTCCGCGAGCGGCCGCAGCGGACCGCGATCGACCGTCACGCTCACTTGCGCGGCGTGCCGATTACGTCGGCCCCGGCGGGCGGCGCGAAGCTCACCTCGCTCGATGCCACTGGCCCGTTGCGCTCGATCTTTTCGAAGATGATGGTTGCGGTCTGACCGAGCTTGTCTTCGAGGATCATGCGTTTCAGATCATCGTGCGCGAAGCCGAACAGCGCGCTGCGAAAATCCGCTTCCGCGCCGCGCGGTTCGACCAGCACCCACGTCAACCCCATGCGCTCGCCCGCAGGCGTGACGCTGAAGCTCTTGCGCACGTCCACGGCGCCGGACAGCAGCATCGCCGGCGTCGCCGACAGCGCCGCGTCCACCGGCTTCACGGTCACCTGGTCGAGATCCCGATCGAGGAACCAGAGATTCAGCCCATCGCACACCATGAGCTGACCTAAGTCGGCGCTGCTGGCCGGGCTGACCGCTTTGTCCGTATTGGCGCCGCCATTCGCCCCTGCGCTCTGCGGATGAATCTCCCAGCTGAATTTTCCCGGGCGCGACACGATGAGGGTGCCGGTGGCGCGATCGATCTCCCGGCCGTGCGGGTCGGCGAGCGTCTGCAGGAAAGTGGCGCGCAGGGTCTTGAGGTTGTCGAGATAGCTGTCGAGCGGCGTCGCCACCGCCGCGGCAGCCGAATGGGCGCCCGGTGCGGCCATCGTCAGGGCGAGAATGACCGTGAGCACGGGAAAAACTCTGCGCGAACGCAGACGTGAGCGCAAAAACGGATTTTCGGGGGCGTGCGCGCCAGGACGGCGCGCCCGCAGCCTCCAGGGACGGATCCACGGCGTCCCCGAAAATCCTGTTTTTGCGATCGCGTCTGCCCTTTGCACTCAGTCCCCCGGCGGCGCCGGCGCGAGCACGTCGCGCGCGCCATTTGACTGCAGCGGCCCCACGAGCCCCGCCGTCTCCATGGCCTCGAGCAGCCGCGCGGCGCGGTTGTAGCCGATTTTCAGCCGCCGCTGCACGTAAGAAATGGAGGGCTTGCGCTCGGTGGTCACAATGCGCACCGCCTCGTCGTACAGGGGATCGGCTTCCGCGTCCTCCGCGAGAGTGCCGCCCTCGCCTTCCTCGCCGGCGAGTCCCGGAATCGGCATCGAGGGTCCCGACAGCACTTCCTCGAGGTAGTCGGGCGGCGTGGAGCTCTTCAGCGCCTCCACCACACGATGCACTTCCTGGTCCGAAACGAAGGCGCCGTGCACGCGCGTCGGCATCGAAGTGCCCGGCGGCAGGTACAACATGTCGCCGTGACCCAGGAGGGTTTCCGCACCCATCTGGTCGAGGATGGTGCGCGAATCCACGCGCGCGGACACCTGGAAGGCGATGCGGCAGGGAATATTCGCCTTGATGAGGCCGGTGATGACATCCACCGACGGCCGCTGCGTAGCCAGAATCAGGTGCAGCCCCGAGGCGCGCGCCTTTTGCGCCAGGCGCGTAATGAGTTCCTCGACCTTCTTGCCCACGATCATCATGAGATCGGCGAGCTCATCGACCACCACCACCACGTACGGCAACGGCGTTAGGTCCTGGATTTCGCGCTGATCGATGCTCGGGTCGTTCGCCGCGCGCATCATCATCACCGGATCCTTGATCGGCTTGCCGGCATCGATGGCGTCCTTCACGCGGCGATTGAAGCCGGCGATGTTGCGCACGCCGAGCGCCGCCATCAGCTGGTAGCGGCGCTCCATCTCCGCCACGCACCAGCGCAGCGCGTTGGCCGCCTGCTTCATGTCGGTGACCACCGGAGCCAGGAGGTGCGGGATGCCTTCGTAAACCGAGAGCTCCAGCATCTTCGGGTCGATCATGATGAGGCGCACGTGCTCGGCGGTGGACTTGTAGAGCAGCGACAGCACCATGGCATTGATGCCGACCGACTTGCCCGAGCCGGTGGTGCCGGCGATCAGCAGATGCGGCATGCGCGTCAGATCGACGAGAATCGCTTCGCCGCCGATCGCCTTCCCGAGGCAAAGCGGCAAGCGGGCAGCAGTCTCGGCATAATCGTGCGAGGCGAGCAATTCGCGCAGGAAGACTTTTTCGCGGGTCGGGTTCGGCAATTCGATGCCGATGGCGTTCCTTCCGGACACCACGGCGACGCGCGCGGAAAGCGCGCTCATCGAGCGGGCGATATCGTCGGCAAGGCTGATCACGCGCGACGACTTGATGCCGGGAGCGGGCTCCAGCTCGTAGAGCGTGACCACCGGCCCCGGCCGCGCATTGATGATCTCGCCGCGCACGCCGAAATCGGCGAGCACGCTTTCGAGCGCGGTGGCGTTTTCCTGCAGGGTTTCGCTGCTGACGGTGGCGCGGCCGATTTTGCTCGGCTGGGTGAGGAGTTCGAGCGGGGGAAGGATGTAACCGCCGCTCGAGCGGCGCGGCTTGGGCATGCGCGGCTTGCGCGCGGCGTGGGGGCAACGGATCGGCCTGTCGTCGTCGGACTCATGGGCGATGCGATGGTCCGGCCGGCCGTCGAAACGCGGCTCGAAGCGTCGTGACGCCGCGGCCTCGCTGCGCAGCGGAGCTTTGGTGCGGGGGCGGCGGCGAAAAACGCGAATGAGCCGCGAGCGCAGGCTCAGCAATGCATGCATGAGGCGGCCGAGCGAAATCCACGCGCCCTCGTCCTCAGCGTCGACTGCGTCTTCTTCGTCGTCCGCCGATCCGCGCCAAATCATGCCCGCTGCGCCGGCAAAAGCGACGAGCGTGGCAATGCCGAGCGCCACTGCGGTCGCGATCCGATAAGTTCCGACGAGCGGGGTGCCGAGGAAAGTCACCGGCAAGCGCAGCATGGCGTCGCCAACCACGCCGCCTAGGCCGCACGGCAGCGGCCAATGCGTGCCGCGCGGCAGCGACGAGGCGAAGGCGGCCGCCAGCACGGCGCCGAATACCCAGAGCAGCAATCGCAAGCGCTCGCGGCTGAGCGGCCGGTGGCCGAGCAGCCGATAACCCCACACCGCGATCGGCAAGATCAGCGCCAGCGAGCCCAAGCCGAGCAATTGCATCAGCAGATCGGCGGCGACCGCGCCGGGCCGGCCGAGCAGATTGTGCACCGGCGCGTCGGTGGCGTGGCTGAGCGAAGGGTCGCTCACCGACCAGGTGGCGAGCGCCAGCGCCGCCATCATGGCGAGGCTGAGCAGCGCGATGCCGCTCACCTCGCGCAAGCGCCGCTTCAGCAAGGCGCCGAGCTGGCCGGAGAGGGAGGCCATGCCATCGAGGCTGCGATCGATCAC
>PMHN01000055.1 GCA_003156695.1 Gammaproteobacteria bacterium | reverse complement strand
TGGTAGGGGTCGGTGTTGGCGCCGAGCGTGATGGGCTTGCAGACATAACCCGGACGCGACAGCTCGCCCTCGAGCACGCGCGCGGCGTCCGCCTTGTAGAAGAGACGCGTCTCGAAGTCCAATCCCGGCGAGAGACCCATGTAGGCGTGGCTCGGACGGGCGTAGCAGTTGAGGCTGATCACGCCGTTGGCGATGAAATCCTCGGTTTCGGTCGTGATGTCGTAGAGCCGCATGGTTTTCAGCGGCTCGATACTGACGACGCCCAGACGAGCGTCGCTCTTGACCGCCTGCCCGGTAACATCGAGCTTGCGCGAAATGGCCGGGTCGACCGTATGGAAGAAGCGCAGTTGCTCCTTGAGGCCGCCCTTCAGTCTCACGACGTCCATCGGCTTGCGGTTGTCGAATGACAGGTGCTCAACGACGCAGGTAAATCGAAAGTCCCGCAGACACCGGCAAATCCAGGCAATGATTTCCGGGTCGGTGTTTGGAATGCGAAAGACGGTCTGGCTAAGACTGCCTTCGGCATCGAATATCCCCGCCAGGAATCCCGCCGACCACTGTGCTGTTGGAGACAGCGGCCACGCTATGAGGCTGCGAATTGACGCCACTTTCTCAAGGGCATGCGTCCTGATTGCGTACATGGGGCGCCGGTTGCCGGCCACCGCCTGGAACACGAATCCATTGGTCGAAATCTCGAAGTCGAGAAGGTAGTTGCGCGCCCGCACCAGAGCTTCCATATCGCACAGGGCCAGCCGGAATTGGTGTTGGTTTCCGTGGCTCCTTCGTGGGCGCGAGTAGGAATAGGACGCCAGCAGGCCGTCACCACGGATCATCCCGCACAGATAACCTGACCTGTAGTCGGCGCCCTTCTCCACCGCCGTGGCGAAGGCACCCGTTCCCATGAGTTTGTTCGAAGTCGTGAGATGCGGCCTGCGATTGTTTCCCTGTTCAGTGCCGGTAACGAACTTCCAGCCGCGATCGGACAGAAAACGGTGGTCCCCGCTTGACACGAGCGAAGTGCCGTCCTCCAGCGTTGTCCGGAATGCCGGCTTGATGCTGCTCCAGTGCGCGAGCACCCGGGATTTCACGTAGCGCCGGAACTGGCCGATGCGCCTGGTGCCGTAGATCTCATCTCCAACTCGCAGCTCAGACAGGGCGCGCGTGCGTCCATCAGACATCAGAATTGACGTGTCACCCGCCGCACAGTAGCTGCAAGCATGCTCGCATCCCCTGTACGGATTTATAGACTGTTCAAAGGGAATATCCGGCGAGTCGTTGGTGCTGATGACCGAGCGGGCGCGCTCGGGCTCGAGCGTGGTGGGAATACTGTCGGGGGTCTCCTCGAGGTACCAGCCGTCATCGACCGGTGCGAGGTGCTGCAGATCGAAGCGCCCGGGGGGATTTGAGAGCGCCCCCCTGCCCTTGAACACCTGCTTGCCCGTGATCGAGCGCCTCATACCGCGTACTGTACGTCTATACAGTACGCGGGTAAAGACCAGCTAACTTGCTGATTTAAAGTGCTATTTCACCAGCCGCAGCGACACGGGGTAATGATATGGCGCGCCCTCACTCGCCTTGATCGCCGCGATGAGGGTCATTACGAGCCAGGCGATGAACAGCGCGGTGCCCAGCAGAAAGCCGATGAAGATCAGCGCCAGAAACCCACAGACGATGCCCGCGAGCGCCACCGTGATATTGAAGTTGAGCGCTTCCTTCGCGTGCGCGGCGACGAAAGCGGACTGCTCACGCTTGGTGAGCCACACCAGCAGCGGACCCAGCACATTGCCGACCAGTGGCATGACGAGGCCAGCAAGCGCAGCCAGGTGCGCGAGCATGCCCCAGGTGCGCTCGTTCTCGCTCGGGCCCCTGGCCGCGAGGGGAGCATCCGGCGGTTGGTCCATGCATGAAGCCTAACACTCCCGCCTGGGCAACCGTAGCGGCGGCGCCTGCCGGGGACCGCTACAGTTGCAGCTTGATACCCGCGTAGGCGCCGAGGCTGGGCTGCAGAAAGCCGACCGGATTCTCGTAGTGGCGATCGAGCAGGTTGTCGATGCGCCCGAACACGCTGAGGCGCGCATTGATGGCGAAGCTCGCCGCGAGATTCACAGTGGTATAGCCCGGTGCGTCGAGGCCCGAGATCGAGCCGTCGCGGCTGACATCGGTCCAGGTGCCGACTGAGAGCACGTCGACATTGAGCTTCAGCGCCTCGATCGGCTGCCAGGTCGCGATGAAGTTGCCCTTGTTCTTCGGCCGGCGCAGCAGCTCCTGGTTCAGCACGTCGTCGTAGGCCTCCGTGAAGGTGTAGTCCGCCCGCAGCGTCAGCTGCGGCAGCGGCTGGTAGCTGATGAAGCTCTCGACACCGCTGGTGGTGGCGCGGCCGATGTTGGCCCAGCTGGTCTCCTCGGCATTGCTGTCGATGAGATCGTGAATGCGATTGTAAAAGTAAGTCGCGCCTATACGCAGCGTGCCGTGGGCGAAGCCCTGCTCGAAACCCGCATCCCAGCCGGTGCTGGTCTCGGGCAGCAGGTTCGGGTTGGCGAAGAAGTACGGCGGGTANNGGTAGCTCTGGAACAGCTGGCTGAGCGTCGGGGCCTTGAAGCCCGTGCCGATGCTCGCCATGAGCTTGGTGTCGGTCTCGGCGATGACCCACGCCGGCGCAAAGCGGTAAGTGGCCTTGCTGCCGAAGCGGCTGTTGTCGTCGTAGCGCACGTTGAGCGCCGAGAACCAGTGCTCGCCGATCTGCGACTGCAGCTCCGCGTAGCCGGAGCCGATGTGCACGTCGGCGTCGATCGGCTGATCGATCTCGTCGTGCTCGTACTTGGCGCCGGTCACGAGTGTCTCGGTGGTCGCAAGCCGGATGTTGCCCTGCCAGTCGGCCTTGAGACGGTCGCCGGTGTTGAGCGCCGCGGGCGTCTGCGGCTCCACGGTGTCGGTACGGTCGTGCGAGAACGCGAGCCCGAGTGTCTGCTCGAGGATGTCGTCAAAGGAGCGCAGGTGCGCGGTCAGACGCGTGGCGTACTCGTCGGTCGCGGCGGTCGTGTGCTGCGGCGCCGGGTAGCCCGCATACGGCGGGTTGAATTCGTAGTCCTCGCCGGTAGTACGCAGCTGGATGTCGGTGTAGCGCCCCACGAGTCCGATGTCGAAGTCGGGCGTGAACTGATAGCCGAGCTTGGTGGATAAGGTGAGGTTGTCGTCGTAGTCGTCGTTGCGGACCTCGCCGGGCTGCAGCAGATCGAGCGGCGTCACCGGGGTGGCGCCGGCATGGTAGTGCGACACGCTGCCACTGTAGTTGAAGCCACCCACCGAGCCGCTCGCGGTTCCCGACTGATTGAAGGTGCTGAAGCTGCCGCCTTCGATCGCGCCGGTGAACTGAGCGGGACCTGAGCCCGATTTGGTGATGATGTTGATGACGCCGCCGATCGCGTCGGAGCCGTACAGGCCGCTCTGCGGACCGCGCAGCACCTCGACACGCTCGATGTCCTGTGTGAGGAGCTGGCCGAAGTCAAATGCGCCCGTGGAATTGCTCGGGTCGCTGACGTCGATGCCGTCGATGAACACTTTGGTGTGATTGGAGTTGGTGCCGCGCATGAACACCGAGGTCTCCCCGCCCGGGCCGCCGGTCTGCACGACGTTGAGGCCGGGTATGTCCTTCAGCACGTCGGCAAAGGTGCGCTCCTGCCGTGCGTCGATGTCGGCGGCCGTGACGACGGTGATGCTGCTGCCGACGTCGAGCTGCGGTGTCGGGATCCGGGTCGCGGTGATCACGACCATCTGCAGTTCGCTCTGGTCATCGGCCTGCGCGAGACCACCGGCGGCCGCGAGGATGAGCAGCCCGGAAAACACGAGAATATTGCCGCAGCGCTGTGCGCGCCGCACCCTGAGACCTGTTGACATGATGAAGCTCCCGAAAACACACCACCCGTGGCCCGGAGAGGTTGTGGCTTTCAGAAGCTGGCCGGCGCCGGGATGCGGCACCGCAAGACCAGCATCGCCCGCCGCGACACCCACCGGTGAAGCGTAAGGCCGGTCTCCGGGCTCTCGAGCTGGAGATCACTCTCCGGCGGATCGCCTTCCCGCGCCCGTGAGGGAGCAGTGGCACATGTGATCCGCCTGGTCTCGATTACCGTTGCGGGGGCAGCGCCGGCTTTGGACGAATCCACACCGGACTTCCCGTTTCACCCTGCCGCCGCGCGCGGTCACCTAAAACCGCTTGCACGTCGGCACGGGCACCTTACATCGACGCGAAGCCTGCCTGCGGCATGGGGGCGGCGTCAAGCGTGCCCGCTCCGGGGGCGCGTGGCATGATCCTGACCTGTGCGCGTCACCCAGAACAACTCCGGAAATCCAAGTCTCAGTGGTTCGGCTGAGCTCGCCAGCTACCTGGGTGTCGCACCCCTGGTGTTGGGCCTGCTCGGCGTAGGCCTGTTGCCGGAGCTGCCCGGCCGTGAGCTTGCGCAACGGCTCGCCATCGCCTGGGGTGCAGTGCTACTGGCGGGTTGCAGCGGAGTGCACTGGGGCCTCGCGCTCGCCGGTCGCCTGCCGTGGACGGCCACGCGCATCAGCGTCGCGCTGCTCCCGGCATTGTGCGGCGCCGCGGCGGTCGTGGTCGCAGGACAGCGTGGACTTGCCCTGCTGGTCGCAGGACTCGGCGGGTTCTGGCTGTACGAGCACCGGGTGCTCGGAGCGGTGCTGCCGCCAGCCTGGCTCAGCCTGCGGCGCAACCTGACCCTGGCAAGCAGCCTGCTGCTGGCACTCATCATGTTCGCCTCCGACACCGCCGGCCTGAGCTGAGCGCGCATTCGCATGGTCGAAGACTTCGTGTCCGCTCCCTGGCTGCGCCGGCTCATCACGGTGGTGGTGCTCGCAGGCCTGGTGCTGCTTGGCTTCCGCGTCATGGAGCCGTTCATCGTGCCGCTCGTGTGGGCCGGGATCCTCGGCTTCGTCAGCTGGCCCGCTTACGAGCGGGTGCTGCGGCGGTTGGGCGGGCGCGGCATCATCGCCGCGCTCATCATGACCACGGTCGTGTCGGCCGCGGTTATCGTCCCGCTGGCGTGGCTGGCGGTGGTGCTGCGCATTGAGCTGGTGCACGCCTATCACGAGAGCCGCGCCGTGCTCGCCGGCGGTCTGCAACTGCCGCCGGCGGTGGTGAAGTTGCCGTGGATCGGCGAGCAGCTGCAGGATCTGGCGGCGCGCGCCGCGCAGGATCCGCAGGCACTGGGCCTCGAGTTGCGCAAGCTCACCGACAACTCCTTCGAGCAGATCGCCAGGATCATCGGCGGCGTCAGCCGCAACGCGGTGAAACTGGTGCTGGCAGTGGTGTGTCTGTTCTTCGTCTACCGCGGCGGTGACCGCTTTTCAGGTCAGGTGGCGCGCGCGCTCGAGCAGGTAATCGGGCCACGCGTGCACAACTACCTGCAGGCGATCGGTCAGACCGTCAGGGCCGTGGTCTACGGGCTGGTACTGGCGGCGGTGGTACAGGGCGTACTGGTTGGCCTCGGTTACTGGATCGCGGGTGTCGGTGCACCGGTGTTCCTGGCGGCGCTGACTACGGTGTGCGGCCTGATCCCGTTCGCCGTGCCGGCGCTTTTGGGCGGCGTGGTTCTGTGGCTGCTCGTAGCGGGCAAGACCGTGGCCTGCATTGGCCTGCTCATCTGGGGTTCGCTGGTCGTCGGCTGGACGGATCACATCGTGCGGCCGTTCCTCATCAGCCGCGAGGCGGAGATTCCCTTCATCCTCGTCATGTTCGGCGTCCTCGGGGGCCTGGCGGCCTTCGGACTCGTGGGACTGTTCGTTGGACCGGTGATCCTCGCCGTGCTGCTGGCCATCTGGCGCGAATGGCTGCTGGAGAGCAAAGCCCCGGCAAAGTAGGGCCTCACGTGAGTGCCATCACCGATCACGGCCGTGGCATAACCCCAATTGCCGCTCTGCGGCGATTAATCACCAACGAGCATGGTGCCCGCTGAAGGGATAGCTGCGTGCCGCCCCTTAATCCCGCAGCGACCGCAACGGATGAGGACCTCATGTTGCGATACCAGGCCGGTGAAAAGGAGGCGTTTCGTCTGCTCTACTTTCGCTACCACGCCCGGTTGCATCGCTTTGTTGCCCATCTCCTGGCGAACAACAGGGGTGAAGCTGAGGATGTGTTCCAGGAAACCTGGCTAGCAGTCATCCACGGCAAGGAACGCTATGCGGGGACGGCCAAGTTCGTCACCTACCTGTTCAGCATCGCCCATCGGCGCGTCGCCGACAGGTGGCGCAAGCAATACCGGCAGGGCGGCGCGGAGTACGACGAAGAGCCCGGTGCTGCGGGAGCGGCCGCTTGTCGGACGCGAAAACATTTTCAGGGTCGCCCCAACTTTTTCGAAGACCGGCTGGAGAAAATATTGATTCATCAGGATTGCTGCGACGTTGCCTCCGCACGACAGCGGACGTTGCGCAGCGTCGTGAGCCGACACTCCTGTGTCCGCACCCGGCGTAGTTGCTTATTGCACGTTCAGCAGCGCTATTGCGAGAAACTTAGTTCGTGCCACCGACGGTCACGAAGCTCGCGCTCGCACAGGGCTTGACCTGAACGGTTCCAGGCACATTGCTTTCAGCGAACACCAGCGCCGGTCCCGGGCCCTTGGACCAGGGGCCCGGGGGCAAAGCGGTGAGCAACAGATTGTTCGTCTCGGCCGTCGAGCCCGTGCTGGTGTTGGAGCACTGTGGTGCGCTGAGTGTCCCGGCGTTGGTCACAATGCGTACGACGAGAGTCGATCCAGAGTTGAACACAGCTTGAGAACCGTAGCCCTCCCCAAGAACATTGAACTCAGCTTCTTGCCACCCCTGACCCAGGCCCTGCAGACGACTATCCCCTGGCACCGAATAGGCTTTGTTCTTGTACGTGAACGTCAGCGTGTCGTCCTGCCCGTGGACTCCGGGTACCCCACCCATCAATTTCATAAAGCCTAGGTCGTCCACCAGGAGCGGCACGAAGTCCACCGAGTTCTGACTGTCTGCCACGCAATCACCATCCGACGGATTCCAATTCTTAGGGCAATCCTTGCCGTAGCCTATCAGCCAGTACTGTATGTATGCGCAGGCTAGAGTCCCATGCGTGACCAGTATTCTCATCAGTGGTTCTTTTTGCTCGCAGAACCGATTGCTGAATACGAACTGCTCCCAGCCCTTGCATTCTTTGCGGTTTTTGCACTCCGACGTTTTAAACGTATTAGTGTTGAGCTGGAGCATGTACTCGTTTTTCCGGTTGCCGGAGGTGCACTTGGGCGTGGGGGGGTAAGGGAGCGCATCGGAACATGCGCTCTTTACGTTGAGCACGGCATCAAATGAGCCCTCCGCCCATGAGATGTTCCCTGACGGTTGCGCGAAGTCATCGATCCCGCCGCCGACCGCCTTCTCGGGGCGCGGTCCCTTTGCCGGAAGAAACCGACTCTCAGGGGGTTTTCCACACGGCACCTTGGTCCACGTTGTCGCGGGATACTCGGCAGTGAAGCAGGCCTTCTCAAGTCGCTTTGTGTGCACGATAGCCCGCCGCCATCGCTCCAGTTCCTGCGCGCTTGGCGGTGGCTTGCTGACGGTCGGCTTCGACGTGTGAGCTGCCTCGGGCGGCTTCGGCGCTTCCTGAGCCTGGGCTGCAAGCCCTATTCCTGACAGTCCGCTTCCGCCGGCTAACGCCGCGATCAACGCAACTGTTGCGCAAAGACCCACCGCCTTCAATGCTCGAACGTACCGCGCCGGCATTTGAGACCTCCCCGGTTGTCCTCGATTCTTCTAGATCCTTGCAACCACAATTGCAATCGTTTCAGTCTGCGGCGTTGCACAACGTAAGCAGCGACCGCTGGAGTACCAGGATTTCGACACGCGAACGAAATGTCCGCTTCAGAGGAGATTGGGCGCGTGCGGCGGATGACCGGAAGTGGCCGTGAGCGGACGTTCGCATTGTTTATTTCGGTGGGATATATCCATACCCCCTAACAATCGTTGGAGGGGTCCGTGATGCGCGGTAGTGTCGCCGCGGGTGCGGGAAAACAGTGTGCACCCGCGGCTCTGATCGGGCGCTTGCGTGCGGCCCCTCAACTTCACCGTTAGAGGGCAGATGACGCGGCGTAGCCTCCTACTGACTGTCGCCGCGGCGATGTTGGCGGTGCTGTATGCGGTTACTACCATGACGGTGATGGGATTCTACGCCGCGCTTGCGGTCCCGAAATGGTGGCCGCAAGCCTTGCCGTCTTGGCGAGCCTCTGTACTGGCGTGGATATTCTTCGCTGACTTTGCGACTGTTCTGTTTGTGTCTCTTCCGTTTGCCTGGGTGGTGAATCGGCTCTACGGACGCGCTGCAGTACCCGTTGGCCTCGTTATCGTCGTTTTGGTTTGGGCTGCGCTGATTGTCCCTTCCATCACAGCCTCCTTCGAGGCGCCAGGGGCGTTTTTGAAGGTCTCGTGGTTGGTTAGCTCCGCGGCTCGCTACATTGCCGATTCTGGTCTGGCTGCTTCAGCGTCTGCCCTCTAACAATCGTTGGGGGGTATAGACGGTCGGCGCCGTAGGAGAGTCAGAGGACCGCTAATGTCACCGCAACAGATCAGCGCTTCTCGCCCGCGCGCCGCACTGCAAAGCGGTAATGAGAGCGGCCGATGATTACCTCGTCGCCATCCTTGAGTATCTGGCGCGCGACCCGCTGGCCGTTCACGAGCACGCCGTTGGTGCTGTTGAGATCCTCGATCACCGTGTGCACGGGACCGGCAAGGATGACGGCGTGATGGCGGCTGATGAACTTGGCGTCNNCGATCTGCAGGTCGTTGTCCGGGGTGCGTCCCACACTCGTCTTGCGACCGAGCACGTTCACGATCTCGCGCCCCTGCTCCTTTGAGATCAACAGCCGCGTGGCCCCCTCGGCTATCGGCTCGCGACCGTCAGCATCGTGCGTCTCGCCGACCTGCGCCGCGGCAGCACGCAACGCGCCGTTGCCCGCGGCGGTGTCGGTGCTGGTCGCGCGGAGCTCCTCCATGGTGAGCCGCCACTGGCGGTTGGCCTTCTCCAGCTCCTCCGTCCGGATCCGCACCATTTTTTCCAGCTCGNNCCGCTGCCGCGCACCTGCGATTCGAGCCGATTGATGGTGTCCTCGGCCGCGTGCAGATCCGCCTCCAGCTCGCGGGCGCGCAGCAGGCCGCTGTCGTTCTCGGTCTGCAACGCACGCATCGCTTCTTGTTGTTGCGCCAGCTGCTGCTCAAGATCCCGCACGCGCGCATCACCGGCGGCGGCACTGGTGCTGCGCTCGCCGCGCTCGCGCTGTGCCGCCTGCAGCACGCTTCCCCAATCAGCCATCTCCTGACGCACGCCCGCGAGCTCGCTTTCAAGTGCGCTGGCGCGTTTACGTTCCGTCGCCGCCTCGGTGCGCGTGGCTGCCAGCGCCGCTGCAAGCTCGGCGCGCTCTGCCTGCAGGGGCTCGAGCTCCGCTTGCGCCGGCGGCTGCGGCGCGGCGGGTGCAGGCAGCGGCGCGGCGCGGCGCTTGAGCTCTGCGTCGAGCTGGCGCGCGCGCGCGTCGCGGCTTGCGAGCTCGTGACCGAGGCGCGCC
>PMHN01000251.1 GCA_003156695.1 Gammaproteobacteria bacterium | reverse complement strand
GATGGCGCTCGAGGCGGACGAGATCGACATAGACCAGGTCAAATGGGTCGTGCTGATGGTCCTGTTCAGCCAGCCCGGCCAAGAGTCCGCTTACGCTCAAATGGAAGACCTGGTCTTCGAAGAGCGCACCGACGCTTTGCATTAGACGACTTTGAGCAGCAATCTCGTTATCGTGGAATCGCCTGCCAAGGCGAAGACCATCAAGAAGTACCTGGGGCGCGACTTCGATGTGCTCGCCTCCTACGGGCACGTGCGCGACCTCGTGCCCAAGGAAGGCGCGGTCGATCCGACCAACGGCTACGCCATGAAGTACCAGGTGCTCGAGAAGAACGAGCGCCACGTGGACGCCATCGCGCGCTCCTTGGGGAAAGCCAAGGCGCTGTATCTGGCGACTGACCCGGACCGCGAAGGCGAGGCGATCGCCTGGCACCTGAAGGAGATTCTCGCCGCGCGCGGCGACCTCGACGGCAAGGACGTGCACCGCGTGGTGTTCTACGAGATCACCCGCAACGCCATCCGCGCGGCGGTGCAGGAGCCGCGGCACCTGTCGCTCGACCTGGTCAACGCCCAGCAGGCGCGCCGCGCGCTCGACTACCTGGTGGGTTTCAACCTCTCGCCGCTGTTATGGAAAAAAGTGCGCCGCGGATTGTCCGCCGGGCGCGTGCAGAGCCCGGCGCTGCGCATGATCTGCGAGCGCGAGGAAGAAATCGCCGCGTTCGTCGCGCAGGAATACTGGACCATCGAGGGCGAGGGCACGCACAGCGCCCAGGCGTTTCCGCTCAAGCTGCTGGAGTACCGCGGCCAGAAGGTCGAACAGTTCAGCTTCACCAACGAGACCCAGGCGCGCGAGGTCGAGCGCGGCATCCAGACAGCGGCCGGGGCCGCAGGCGACGGCGAACTGCGCGTACTCGCCATCGACCGCAAGCAGCGCCGTCGCAACCCGGCACCGCCCTTCACCACCTCCACGCTGCAGCAGGAGGCCGCCCGCAAGCTCGGCTTCAACGCCCGGCGCACCATGCGTCTCGCGCAGCAGTTGTACGAGGGACTCGACATCGGCGAGGGCAGCGTCGGTCTCATCACCTACATGCGCACCGACTCGGTGTCGATGGCCGCCGAAGCGGTGATCGAAATGCGCGAGGTCGCCGCGCGCCTTTACGGCAAGGATGAAGTGGCCGAGGAACCACGCGTCTACAAGACCAAGTCGAAGAACGCCCAGGAGGCGCACGAAGCCATCCGCCCGACCTCGGCCGCCATCACGCCCGCGGATGTCGAGGGCAAGATCGAGGACGACCTCTTCCGGCTCTACTCCCTGATCTGGAAACGCGCGGTCGCCTCGCAGATGAGCCACGCGCTGTTCGACACCGTGGCAGTCGACATGCTCGCAGGTCCGGACGGGCCGCAGCGGCACCTGCTGCGCGCCAACGGCTCGACGCTGGTGAAGCCTGGCTACATCTCCGTGTACCAGGAAGACACCGATGACGCCAAGATCGACGACACCGATCACGTGCTGCCGCCGATGAACGAAGGCGACGCCGTGACCTTAAGCGCATTGCGCGCCGAGCAGCATTTCACCGAGCCGCCGCCGCGCTTCACCGAAGCCTCGCTGGTGAAGGCGCTGGAAGAGCACGGCATTGGCCGTCCCTCGACCTACGCCACCATCATCTCCACGCTCCAGGACCGCGAGTATGTCGAGATGGACGCCCGGCGTTTCATACCGACCGATATCGGCAAGATCGTCAACCGCTTCCTGACCGAGCACTTCCACCGTTACGTGGAGTACGGCTTCACGGCCGAGATGGAAGACGAGCTCGATGCGGTATCGCGCGGTGAGGAGAACTGGACCACGCCGCTGGAGAAGTTCTGGAAGCCCTTCATCAAGCAGGTCGACAAGATCGAGAAGACCGTCACCCGCGAGCAGGTGGCGCAGGCGCGCGAGCTCGGNNTGCAGATCGGCACCAAGGACGATGAAGAGAAGCCGCGGTTCGCAGGCTTGCGTCCCGGGCAGAAGATGGACGCGATCACGCTCGCCATCGCAATGGATCTGTTCCAGCTGCCACGCACCCTCGGCGAGACGCTCGACGGCGAGACCATTATCGCCAACGTCGGGCGCTTCGGCCCGTACGTGAAGTACGGCAGCAAGTACGCCTCGCTGAAGGAAGACGACCCCTACACGGTAACACTCGAGCGGGCACGCGAGGTCATCCGCCTGAAGAAGGAGGCGGACGCCCTGCGCCTTATCCAGGACTTCCCCGCCGAAGGAATCCAGGTGCTGAACGGCCGCTACGGGCCGTACATCACGGACAAGAAAAAGAACGCGAAGATCCCGAAAGATCGCGACCCGAANNCCGAAGACGGTCACCCTCGAGGAATGCCGCGCCTTACTCGCAGCGGCGCCCGAGCGCGGCGGACGTTTCGGACGCTGGGGCAAGGGCAAGCGCGCTGCGGCCCCGGCAGCCAAGGCCGGCGACGGCGCGCCGGCAACCCCGGTCGACACCGCGGCACCGGCGGCAAAGAAGGCCGCTCGCCGCAAATCAGGCGCGGCGTCCGCGCCCGCTGCACACGCCAAGCAGGCTCGCGCCGGCCGCAAGGCGCACGCCGTCCCGAAGACGCCGGCGAAAAAGCCCGCGGGACGCAAGCCGCGTGCGGCCGTAAGGCCAGGCGCCGCGCCGGCCCGGGTGCGCGGGATAAAATAGCGCGCTCACAGCGACTGAAGAAACGCATCGATCGCCGCCACGCACTCGGACTCATCGAGCAGCGGCGCGTGGCCGCGGTTGGCGACGGTGAGCGTGGTGCACGTGGGATTTCTCCCCATACGCGCGAGGGTGGCGGCGCTCAGGATGTCCGAGTGCTCGCCGCGAATCNNTGCGCGAGCGCGCTCCACAGCGGCCACAGGTCCGGCGCCGCAGCCTGGGTGTTGCGCAGCGGCTCGCCGATCATGGGATCCGCATCCACTTCCGGAATGCCCTGCGCGTTGGCGCGGTAACCGCGGCGGACGAGCTTTTCCCAGCCCGCCTCGTTCAGGTCCGGCCACGCGGAACCGTAGACGCTGCGCACCTGCGCAATCGCCTCGGGCCAGCTGTGCACCGGGGAGGTCCTGCCGGCGTAGCCGCAGATGCGCTCGATCCCCGCCGGGTCCAGTTCAGGGCCCACGTCGTTGAGCACCATGCCCGTCACCAGGCCCGGCTGCATTGCCGCCAGCAGCATCGCCATGAGACCACCCATGGAAGTGCCGATGATGCTGACATGGGCGGCGCCGAGCCCACTGAGCAGCGCCTGTGTGTCGCGGATGTACACGGGCAGCTGGTAGTTGTTGAAGACCGGATCGCGAGCCGAGAAGCCGCGGCCGCGCACATCCGGCACGATCACGCGGTAGCGCGCCGCCAGGTGCGGCGCGAGATCCTCGAAGTCGCGGCTGTTGCGCATCAGTCCGTGCAGGCACAGCAGCACCGGCGCGGTTGCGGCGGGCCCGGCGTAGACCCGGCTGTGGAGCCGCAGACCATCGTGGCTGTCGTACCAGTACTGCGCCGCTGTCATGAAGTCAGTTTCAACTACTGCGAAACGCAGTCAAGCCTTAAGGCGTTGCCGTGCGGCACGAATCACTGGAGACTGGCGCACCAGGATGAAGTATCGCCACGCCTATCACGCCGGCAACTTTGCCGACGTGCACAAGCACGTCACGCTGCTGGCGCTGCTGGCGGCGCTGNNGCTCGCGAGCGGGTGGGCGAGCGCGACCCCTGCCAGTGACCTGGATCTTATGGTGCGCGCCGATCAGCCCCTTGAGCGCGCGGCGGCGCTGGCGCTGCTGGCGGCGCTGCAACGCAAGGACAAGGGGTTTCTCTACCTCGATACGCACGCCGGCCGCGGCGTGTATGACCTGTCGACGCCGGCTGCGGAAAGCGCGGCGGGCGTGGGGCGTTTCGAGCACTGCGAACCCAACGCGCCGGAGCTGCGCCAGTACGCGCAGGTGTTGGGTGCTTTCCGCGCCGGATCCGGCAACGCTCATCTGTATCCCGGATCGCCGCTGCTCGCGGCGCGTGAGCTGCGGCCCCAGGATCGCGCGGTGTGCATCGAGCTCCTGGGCGCCGAGGCGCAGGTGCTGGCACAGGCGCTGGCTGCGCCCGGCACCGACCGCGGCGCAACAGGCGGCCGGGTGCGCGTCGAGCGCGGCGACGGCTTCGAGCTGCTGCGCGCACAGCTGCCGCCCGCCGAACGGCGCGGACTCACGTTCCTTGATCCGCCCTATGAGGAAAGACACGACTTCGAGCGCGTCGTTAGCGCGGTTGCCGACGGGTTGCGCCGCTTTCCCACCGGGGTGTTTGCCGCCTGGTACCCGATCAAGGACGCTCGCGACGTGGGCGCCTGGCACGCGGCCTACGCCGCTGCGGTCACAGCCGTTACCCTGGTGAGTGAGCTGTGGCTGTACCCGCGCGACTCACGCGTCGCTCTCAATGGCTCGGGGCTACTCATCAGCAACCCGCCCTATCTCATCGCTGAGCGCATGCAGGCCTGGCTGCCGGAACTCAAATCGTGCCTGAGCGCGGCCCCTGGCGCCGGTTGTCAGGTGCGCATGTTGGGGGCGGCCCAGGACGCGCATGCGCCGTGACGTTTGCGCGCGCGCGCGGCACAATCGCCGGCGAGGAGTACGTTAGTGGACCAGTACGGCGTCGTGGGGCATCCCGTCAGCCACAGTCTCTCGCCCTTCATCCACGGGATGTTTGCCCGCGAGACGGGCCGGGCCATCACCTATCGGCTGTTTGATGTGCGGCCTGCCGACCTTGAAGTGCACGTGCGGGACTTTTTTTCGCAGGGCGGCCGGGGCCTGAACGTCACCCTGCCCCACAAGATCGCCGCCGGGGAGCTGGCCCACGAGCTCACCGCGCGCGCGGCCCACGCGGCCGCGGTCAATACGCTCGCCAGCACCGAGGACGGCTCGATCCTCGGCGACAACACCGACGGCCCCGGACTCGTGCACGACCTGTGCGACAACCTCGGGATCGAGATCGCCGGCCGCCGCGTGCTGATCATGGGCGCGGGCGGCGCGACGCGCGGCGTGCTGGCGCCGCTGCTGGGCCTCGAGCCTGCCGTGGTGGTCATCGCCAACCGCACACCCGAGCGCGCCGCGGCGCTGGCCGCCGCGTTCACGGATCTGGGCGTCACCCAGGGTGTTGGGTTCGCGGACGTCGGCGATGAGCCCTACGACCTCGTCATCAACGCCACTTCCGCCAGTCTGAGCGGCGAGATCCCGCCGTTGCCCGACAGTGCCGTGGATTCCAACAGCGTGTGCTATGACCTCGCCTATGGAAAGTCCGCCACCGCGTTCGTCGCCTGGGCCCGGCAGCGCGGTTGCGCGCGGGCGCTGCAGGGCTTGGGGATGCTGGTGGAGCAGGCAGCGGAATCGTTTGAGCTGTGGCACGGCGTGCGGCCCACCACCGCGCCCGTGCTGGCGGCGCTCAAGGCGCGCACCGGGCATTCCTGAAGGCGTGGCTTTTGCCCGCTTTAGCGCATAGTGACGAATTCCTCGGCGCTCGTCGGGTGGATCGCAACGGTGTCGTCGAAGTCTTTCTTGGTGGCGCCCATGCGCAGCGCCACCGCAAACCCCTGCAACATCTCATCGGCGCCCTCGCCCACAACGTGCACGCCGACGATGCGCTGCTCGGCGCCCGTGGTGACGAGCTTCATCTCGCAGCGCGGCTTGGCGCGGGTGAGCGCGTGGTACAGAGGCAGGAAGTCCGCGCGGAATGCCTTGACGTTGGCATCGCCGTAACGCTCGCGCGCCGCAGCTTCCGTCAAGCCCACGGTGCCAATGGGCGGATGTCCGAAAATCACCGTGGGGATGTTCTCGTAGTCCAGGTGCCGGTCCGCCTGGCCGCCAAAGAGGCGGTCGGCGAGGCGCCGCCCGGCGGCGATGGCCACCGGCGTCAGCTGCGCCCGACCCGTCACGTCACCGATCGCGAATATTCCCTCGGCACTGGTCGCCTGGTAACGGTCGGTTTCGATAAAGCCGCGGCCGTCCAGGCGCACCGCGGCGCGCTCGAGTCTCAAGTCCCCGACATCGGCGCCGCGCCCGGTCGCCCATAGCACGCAGTCGAACGGGTCCAGGTGCCGGCCGCCCGCGACCGTGAGTGACAGCTGGCCATCCGGACTGCGCTCGAGTGCGGCCGGCGCCGCGTCGGTCGCGATGGTGATGCCCGCATCGCGCATCATCGCGAGCGTGGTCTCGCCCAGCATGGAGTCGAAGACACGCAGAGCCTTCGTGCCCCGCAACACCAGCGTGGTCGCGCTTCCCAGCTGCGCGAAAATCCCCGCCAGCTCGATCGCGATGTAACCGCCGCCCACGACGGCTACGCGCTCAGGGCGCGCGCTGAGTGCAAAAAAGCCGTCCGAGGTGATGCCTAGGTCCGCGCCGGGAATTGCCGGCGTCACGGGGCGGCCGCCGGTTGCCACGATGATGTGTGCGGCGCGCAGCGTCC
Source organism: Gammaproteobacteria bacterium (assembly GCA_003156695.1). GTDB lineage: Bacteria > Pseudomonadota > Gammaproteobacteria > Steroidobacterales > Steroidobacteraceae > 13-2-20CM-66-19. The sequence continues at coordinate 3,600 of PMHN01000251.1, read as the reverse complement.
TGCCGGCGACGCTCACCGTTGTCGCGTCGAGGAACTGCGCACGACCCCTCACCAGCTCGACGTTGCGCTTCGCGAGGTTCGCCGCGTAGATGCCGTTAAGGCGATGGATGTAAGCGTCGCGCCCGTGTTTCAGCAACGCCCAGTCGTGCTGGGCGGCGCCGAGCTCAAAGCCGTAACCCGGCGCCGCCTGCAGCGCCGCGCTCACCTCGGCCGCGTTCCACATGATCTTCTTTGGCACACAGCCGACGTTGACGCAGGTGCCGCCGAGCGCCCCGGACTCGATGAGCGCCACGCGGGCCCCGTATTCGGCCGCCCGTTGGGCGGCGGCCAGCCCACCGCTGCCACCGCCGATGACGATGAGCTCGAATTGTCCGTCCATAAGCCCCTTCAGGCCCGCAGCAAATGCGCGCGCGGCCCTCATGTTATATGAGGACGCCCGCCGGCCGGTTCACCCCGCGGAACGCCGCGGCGCGAAGCTCGCTACAATGGCACCGATTCCACGGCAGAATTGGTGCATGGCAAATCCCTTACTCGAGCAGCAGGCGCTGCCGCAGTTCCCGCAGATCCGTGCCGAGCATGTCGAGCCGGCGGTGCGGGAACTGCTGGACGCGAACCGCGCCCGCGTCGAAGAGCTGGCCGCAACGCCCGCCCCCACCTTCGCGAGCGTGGTCGAGCCGCTCGAAGAACTTCACCACCGGGTGTCGCGCACCTGGTCGCCCGTGAGCCATCTGAACGCGGTGCTCAACTCGGACGCGCTGCGTGCCGGCTACAACGCCTGCCTGCCGCTCTTGTCCGCGTACAACACGGACCTGGCGCAGAGCGAACCGCTGTTCCGGGCCTACCGCACGATTGCCGAGCAGGAAGGCGCCGCACTGGCGCCGGTCCAGCGCCAGCTGCTCGAGCACGCCGTGCGCGATTTTCGCCTCGCCGGCGTGGGTCTGCCCGCCGACCGCAAGGCACGGTTCAAGACCGCCATGCTCGAACTCTCGCAGCTGCAGGCGAAGTTCGAGGAGAACGTGCTGGACGCCACCAACGGCTGGAGCTGGCACGTCAGCGACGTGGGCGAGTTGCGCGGCCTGAACGATATGCTCATCGAGCAGGCGCGCCGCCGCGCCGCCGAGCAGCGCGTGGCGGGCTGGACGCTGGCGCTCGACCAGCCCACTTACGTGGCGGTGGTCACCGACGCGGAGTCCGGCGAGCTGCGGCGCTCGTTCTACGAGGCATGGAGCACCCGCGCTTCCGAGCAGGGGCCCAATGCCAGCCGCTGGGACAATTCAACCGTCATGGAGGACATCCTCAGGCGCCGGCACGAGGCCGCGCGCCTGCTGGACTTCGGCAATTACGCCGAGTACGCGCTCGCGACCCGCATGGCGCACAGCGTGGATGAGGTCACGGACTTCCTGCACCAGCTGGCGCGCGCCGCCCGCGGCGCGGCGCAGAAAGAGTTCGCGGAGCTCGAGGATTTCGCCGGCCGCAAGCTGCCGGCGTGGGATGTGGGCTTTTACGCCGAGCGGCTGCAGCGCGAGCGTTATGCGGTCTCACAGGAGCAGCTGCGGCCGTACTTCCCGCTGCCGCGGGTGCTCAGCGGACTGTTCGAGGTCGCGGAGCGGCTCTTTGGCGTGCGCATCCGCGAGAGCCGCGACGCGCCGCTGTGGCACCCGGACGTGCGGTTCTTCTCGATCGCGGGTGCGGACGGTGAGCCGATCGGCAGCTTCTATCTGGATGCCTACGCCCGCCCCAACAAGCGCGGCGGCGCGTGGATGGACGAGTGCGTCGGCCGCAAGCACCTGCCGTCGGGCGCGTCGTTGCCGGTCGCCTACCTGGTGTGCAACTTCCTGCCACCCGGGAACGAGCGGCCGGCGCTGCTCACTCACGATGACGTCGTCACCCTGTTTCACGAATTCGGCCACGGGCTGCATCACCTGCTCACGCGGGTCGACTATCCGAGCATCGCCGGTATCAACGGCGTGGCGTGGGACGCGGTCGAGCTGCCCAGCCAGTTCCTGGAGAACTACGCCTGGCACCCGGAAGTTCTGCAGCGCATCTCCGGGCATTTCGCCAGCGGCGAGCCGCTGCCCGCGGACCAGCAGGCGCGCCTCATTTCCACCCGCAGCTTTCACGCCGGACTTGCGACCATGCGGCAGCTGGAATTCGCGCTGTTTGATTTCCGCCTGCACGCCGAGTATTCCCCACAGCACGGCGGCCGCGTCATGCAAATCCTGCGTGAAGTCAGGAGCGAGGTCGCGGTCGTTCCGGTGCCGGACTGGAATCGCTTCCCCAATAGCTTCGGGCACGTATTCGCGGGCGGCTATGCGGCCGGCTACTACAGCTACAAGTGGGCGGAGGTGCTCGCTGCAGATGCCTTCGGGGCCTTCGAGGAGCACGGCGTATTCGACCGTGCGACGGCGCAGCGCTTCCTCGATGCGATTCTCGCGCGCGGTGGCAGCCGCGACCCGCTCGATGCGTTCATCGAATTTCGCGGGCGCCGTCCGAATATCCAGGCGCTGCTGCGACAAAACGGCATCGAAGCTCCCGGCGACATCGCCGCATGAAAAACCGCGCATGCGTGCTCGCCGGGATCGCCGGCGCACTCGTTGTCGCGGCCGTGCGGGCCGAAACGCTCTATGTCATCGACGAGCTCATCGTCAGCGTGAGCTCCACGGCTGATGAAAGCGGCGAGCGCGTCGCATCAATCCACAGCGGCGACAGCGTCGAGGTGCTCGACCGGCACAATGCCTACGCGCACGTGCGGCTGTCGTCTGGAACTCAAGGGTGGGTTAAGACATCGTATCTTTCCGCGGCGCTGCCGCTGCAGCGGCAGCTGACGGCTCAGGTTGCGGAGCTCGAGCAGCTGCATGCGCAAGTTGCCCGGCTTGAGGGCGAGGCCACTGCAGCGCGCGCTGCCGTCCCGGTGATGCGCGAGCGGGCCAGCGATCCACCCGCGCCGTCCGTCGATCCGAGCGCGCCATTGTGGCGGCCGATTTGGCAGTGGGCTTTGGGGTGCTCCCTCTTTGGCCTGGCCAGCGGCTTCGCCCTTGGCTGGCGCATGCTCGACCGGCGCATCCGCCGCAAGTACGGTGGCCTGCGCATCTACTGATGCGGGCTGTGCCACACAGGCGAGCGACCATGGGCCACGTCGGCAAATCAACTTGGCCGCCCCTGGGCGGCCCCCAAGAGCACGGCGATGACATCCTTTGACATATGGAATGCGCCGCTGGGTCGGGTCGGGAGAAGATGAAAATTGTGGGGCACGTCCCTGGTCTTATTGGCACGCTCTGCCTAGACTCGCGAATGATGAAGAGGCAAGGGCTGCCTACAGCGACGCATGAGCATAATAAATGAGCGGCGCGCGACGCAGCGATTTTGATGTCAGTAATACGGTGCAGGTGAGCTCGGCCGCCGCGGTGCTTGCCGCCGTCGAGACTCTCTACAAAGAGACCTGGCCGGAGACCTCATTAAAACCCCTGCAACACGCTTTCGATCACTTCGTAGAGCTGTTCGGCGGCCTGGTACCGGGCTACTTTGGCGTCGACACCGTCTATCACGACCGGCAACACACGCTCGACATCACGCTCGCGCTCGCACGGCTGATCGTAGGCT